>JAEETF010000024.1 GCA_016290195.1 Bacilli bacterium
GTGGTGATAATATGGCTGATATTATTGATAATCGCAAATTTAGTGAAAAGATTAAATCAAATTATCAATCTTTTCTTCAAAATCATGGTTTAACTAAGGAACAACTTGATGTTATTCGTAAATTAAAGAAAGAAAAGAAATATGATGATATTTTTACTTTATATGGAAGAAGTGCTTATTTATTTCATACTCCATCTAAATATATAAAGAAAGATATTAAAAAACTATTAAAAAAGGGTAATTTTGAAGATATATATTCTAAATATGGTGCCACTAGTTATAATGGCAATTTAAGCAAAATGCAGGCTATTGATATATATTCAGAAACTAATAGTCATGGTAAAAGTTTTTTATCTAAAACTAAAAATGGAATTGTTAAAAAAGTACTACCAGCATTAATAGTAGGTGGAATATCTTTTAGTACAATTCCATATGTTATGTTTCCTGTTTTGTCTGATACTTTGATAAAGGAAAATGCTAGAGTTTATGCTGAAGAAATTGTTTCTTATAATGCTAGAATAAATGATTATGCAAAACAATTTGAAAATTTAAATCTTAGTGATATTCAAGTAATTATGAAAGTAATGGATGATATGTGGAAAGATATTAAGGGTTATGGTAATCCACAAAAAGATATATATGGATATGGTCGTTTAGATTTAGAACCTGGTGGCGTTGGCGTATGCCGTAATATGGCTGATGATGTTGCTGCTAAATTAAATGTCATTAATCCAGAATATAATGCTAGAACTTTAACTGTAATAGCAGATGAAGAAAAAAAGTATACGATTGCCAATATCGAAAGAAATGTATATAATCCTAATCCTACAGTAGTAGGTTCTGCAACTACTGAAAATGAAACTGCTTCAAAGTTTACTCAGTCATTATTTGGTAATCATAAAGTAGTTATTATGGATATTCCAGGTGAAACATATAATTTAATTGTTGATCCTACTAATCCTTCGATTGGTGTATTTGTAAATGGTAAAATTTATACTTTTTCAACATCAGATGGTAATGGAATATCTAATCCACATTTTAGTCAATATTTTGATGGATATGCCGCAGAATTTGATTATCGTAGTAAGGTAATGACTAGTTTTCAAAATTTAGATTTAGAATCATTACGTTCTAAGTGGGGAATAGAAGCAGAAAATAAGGCCCTTAATGAAGCAAGAGAAATTGCCGAACTAGCTCTTAAAAATACGAATATGCAATTTAATTCTAATAATACGTATACATAGGGTAATGATTTAACTATTGATGAAAGTGAACTGGAGAATACTAATGGAAGAACTAGATAAAGATTTTAAAAAATATATTGATAGCGTAGCAAGTAATATTCATACTTCATTTTTAAAAAAAATAAATGATAAATTATATTTAAATGATAATGAATTAATGATACTTGATAAATATAAAATTAATTATAAGTCATGTAGTGATTATAATAATCTTTTATATTTAATTGATGAAATATTAGAAGATAGTTATGATGATTTAAGTGATTTAGAAGAAATATCGCGAAATATTGCTGAAAGAAATTATTATCAGTATACAAACAAGTAGGAATTACTTGTTTTTTTTTGTATATATAATTAGGTGATAATTTTGAAATATATAAGTTTAAATAAAAAAAATATATTTAGAAATATAAATAATAAAATATATTTAAAAATAGAAGAAATAAAATCTAAATCTATTCTTAATAATATTAATGGTTATAGTTTAGATAAAGAACAAAGAAAAGCTGTTTTAATAGATGAAGATACTAGTTTAATAGTAGCAGGAGCTGGTTCTGGAAAAACTCTTACTATGATGGGTAAAATAAGATATTTAGTTGAATGCAAAAATATAAATCCTAAAGATATACTTGTATTATCATTTACTAATTATACAGTAAATTCTTTTAGAAAAAGTTTAGAGAAAAATATAAATTATAATATAGATATACTTACTTTTCATAAGCTAGGAATTAATATATTAAAAAAAGCAAATTATAAGTTTAAAATAAAAAATAGTATTTTAGATATAATAATTAAAAATTATTTTGAAAAAGAATTAATTTTGGATAAGAAAAAAATAATGGATTTCATTAATTATTTTATTATTTTAAAAGAAGAAAAAATAGATAATACTAATTATAAATATAATACTAAAGAAGAAATAATATTAGGTAATTTTTTATATTGTAATAAAATTAGTTTTAAGTATATACCATATGAAATAGAAAATAATTTAGTTAACTATGCATTTTATTTAACTGATTATAATATTTATATTGTTTATGATGAATTAGGAAAGGAATATGATAAACATTTTATTGTCATTAATAAAGATAATTTTACAGATGGTAGTCTATTTTGGTTATTATATGCCGAATTTAATAAATATAATATTAAAATAGATGAAAAAAACTATTTAGAAATAGTTAATATTTTTACACATAAAGGTAACAAAATGGAAAATTTATATAATTTGATTATAACTTTTATAAATATGTTAAAAGGTAATAATTTAAATATAAATAGAATAGATAAAATAGAAAAAGTGCTAAGAAATGGTAAAGCAAAATTAGAAAATAAAAGATACATTTACATTCTTTCAATAATAAAAGAAATATATTTTAAATATCAAAATTATTTAAAAGAAAATAATTTAGTAGATTTTAATGATTTAATAAATAAAAGCATTAATATAATAAAGAATAATGAAGTTATATTAAATTATAAATACATTATAATAGATGAATTTCAGGATACTTCTTTTTGTAGATATGAATTAATTAATAATATAAAAAAGCAAACTAATTCTAAATTAATAGTTGTAGGGGATGATTTTCAATCAATTTATAGATTTACAGGTTGTGATATAAAAATGTTTTTAAAATTTAAAAAGTATTTTCCTTTTTCTAAAATTTTATATATAACTAATACTTATCGTAATAGTAATGAATTAGTAAAAGTAGCTGGATCTTTTATTATGAAGAATAAAGAGCAAATACGAAAAAAACTAAAATCTAATAAAAAAATATCAAAACCAATTAAAATATATTTTTATGATGTAAAAGCTGAAATTAATAATTTAATAAAAAAAGTAAAAGAAAAAAATATATTTATTTTAGGTAGAAATAATAAAGATATTGAGTATTTTAACTATATTGAAAATAAGAATAATATTAAATTTATGTCTGTACATAAGTCAAAAGGTTTAGAATGTGATGGTATTATAATCGTAAATTTATTAAATAGTACATTAGGGTTTCCTAGTAAATGTAAAGAAAATATATTAATTAGATATTTATGTAATATAGAAGATAGTTATCCATATGAAGAAGAAAGAAGATTATTTTACGTAGCTTTAACTAGAACTAAAAATAATGTTTATTTATTTACACCTAGAGATAATTATTCTATATTTGTTAAAGAATTAATTAAAGATTATAAAAAGTATATTGAAATTATTAATTAAAATTAATATTTGTGATAAAATACATACAGGTGATTTTTGATGGAAGAAAAAGTTGTTTTAGTAACAGGTTCTAGTAAAGGAATAGGAGCAGCATGTATAAACAAATTTGCTAGTCATAATTATAATGTAGTTATTAATTATAATACTGATAAAGAAAGCGCGGTAAAACTTAAAGATGAAGTAGAAAATAAATATGGTGTAAAGGCATTAGTAATTAAGTGTGACGTTTCAAATGAATTAGAAGTAAAAGAAATGGTTCAAAAAATAATTAATGAGTTTGGACATATTGATTGTTTAGTTAATAATGCTGGAATAGCTATTGATACAACTTTTGAAGATAAAACAGTTGAAAACTTTAGAAAAATAATAGATGTTAATTTAATTGGTACTTTTATTGTTAGTAAAGAAGTTGGAAAATATATGCAAGATAGAAAATGTGGATCAATTATTAATGTAAGTTCTACTAATGGTATTGATACAATTTATCCAGAAAGTTTAGATTATGATGCATCAAAAGCAGGTGTTATATCTCTTACTAAAAATTTAGCTTTAGTATATGCCCCATATATTAGAGTAAATGCTGTGGCTCCAGGATGGGTAAATACAGAAATGAATAAAGAATTAGATAAAGATTTTATAAAAGAAGAAGAAGAAAAAATATTACTTGGTAGATTTGGTAATCCAGATGAAATAGCTAAAGTAATTTATTTTCTTGCAAGTGATGATGCAAGTTATATTAATAGTGAAATAATAAGAATAGATGGTGGTTTTAAATGTTAGGTATAAGTGATGAAATAATAAAACTTAGTAAAGAAGTAGAAACTGAAATAAAAGATGAAATAGAAAAAATAGATAAATTATGTTTTGATAATACATTAAAAGTACTTGAAGCTTTCCAAAAAGAAAAAATAAGTGATTCTCATTTTGGTTCTACTACTGGTTATGGTTACGGTGATGTTGGAAGAAGAGCTATTGAAAATGTTTTTTCATATGTTTTAGATGCTGAAGATAGCCTAGTAAGAAGTCAATTTATATCTGGAAGTCATGCTTTAAATGTATGTTTATTTGCTCTTTTAAGACCAGGTGATATTCTACTAAGTATTAGTGGTAAGCCATATGATACTTTAGAAGAAGTAATTGGTATAAGAGAAAATAAAAGTTCTTTAAAAAGTTTTGGTATTAAATATGAACAAATAGATTTAATTGATAATGATTTTGATTATAAAAAAATAGAGGAAACTTTAAAATCTAAAAAAATTAAAGTAATTGAAATACAAAGATCTAAAGGTTATTCTACTCGTAAAAGTATTACTATGGATAAAATGGAAAAAGTTATTTCTTTTATTAAAAAAATTAATAAAGAAGTAATAATTATGGTTGATAATTGTTATTGTGAATTTGTAAGTACTAATTCTCCATTAAGCATTGGTGCTGATGTTATAGTAGGATCATTAATTAAAAACTTAGGTGGAGGTATTGCTCCAAATGGTGCCTATATATCTGGACGTAAAGATTTAGTTGAACTTGCTGCTGAAAGACTTACTTTGCCAGGAGAAGGTGCTGAAGTAGGTCCAACTCTTGGTATAAATAAATCACTTTTACAAGGAATTTATTTTGCTCCTAGTGTAGTTGCTAGTAGTTTAAAAACTGCTATATTTGCTAGTCGTTTACTCGAAAAAATGGGTTATGATGTTGAACCAAAATATAATGATGTAAGAGCTGATATTGTTCAAAATATTATATTTGGTAGTGAAGAAGGATTAGTTAAATTTTGTCAAGGAATTCAATCTGGGTCAGCAATTGATTCTTTTGTAACACCAATTCCAGATGATATGCCAGGTTATATGGATAAAGTTATTATGGCATCAGGCTCATTTACACAAGGTTCTTCTATTGAACTTTCATGTGATGGCCCGGTAAGAGAACCATATATTGCCTATCTTCAAGGTGGTCTTACTTATGGTTACGGAAAACTTGGAATAATGCGTGCTGCAAGTAATTTAAGAGGTAATAAATGATTATAGAATGTAATAAAAATAGTACTCTTTTAGAGTATATGTATGAAGTAATTAAAGATAGATCAAAAAATAATATTAAAAGTTTACTTAAAAATGGTGTATATGTAAATGATAAATTAGTAACGCAATATGATTATGAATTAAAAAAAGGTGATAAATTAAGATTTATTATTAATAAGATAGGAGATATTTCTATTTTATATGAAGATAATGAATTTATAGTAATTGAAAAACCACATAATATGCTTACAATAGCTACATCTAAAGAAAAAGAAAAAACAGTTTATCATACTTTACTTACTTATTTAAAAAGGAAAAATCAAAAAATATTTATTTTGCATCGTTTAGATAAAGAAACCTCTGGTATAATGATTTTTTGTAAAAACGAAAAAATAAGAGATTTAATGCAAAATAACTGGAAAGATGTTAAACGAAAATATGTAGCAATTGTTAAAGGTAAAATAAATGATAGCGGTGTTTATAAAGATTATTTAGATGAAAATAAAATACATAAAGTATATATATCTAAAGAAGGAAAACTTGCTATAACAAAATATAAAAAAATTAAAGAAAGTAATCGTTTTTCACTTGTTGATATTGAAATAATAACTGGTCGTAAGAATCAAATAAGAGTTCAAATGGCAGAACATGGCAATTATATTTTAGGTGATAATAAATATTCAGATGATTATAAAAAATATGGAAGACTATATTTGCACGCTACTGAAATTAGTTTTAAACATCCAATAAAAAATAAAATTATGAAGTTTGTATCGCCAATTCCAAATAATTTTGATAAAATATTATAGTAGGAGGATTATATGGAATATAATTTATTTTTGTATCATATTAGTTTTAGTTTTTTACTTAGTTTATTAGTAGGTCTAGAAAGACAAATTCGTGGTAGAGCAATTGGTCTTAGAACAAGTGTTTTAGTTAGTATTGGATCATTTATGTTTGTTTCATTTTCTATGTATGTAGGAGTACCTGATATGTCTCGTATAGCTGCTCAAGTAGTATGTGGTATAGGTTTTTTAGGTGCAGGTGTTATTATTAAAGATGGAACAAATATTAAAGGTCTTAATACTGCAGCTACTCTTTGGTGTAATGCAGCAATTGGAGTTTTATGTGCTGGAGGATTAGTTGTTGAAGCAACAATAGGTACTGGATTTATATTATTTAGTAATATTATTTTACGTTATTTAATACAAAAGATAAGTATTACAAGAAAGAAAATAGAAGTATTTGATGACTATTCTTTAGTAATTGAAGCTTCAAATAAAGAAATGTCAAAAGAAAATATACATTCTATGATAGCTGAAATAGCTCATAAAAATAAATTAAACATTGTAGGTGTAGAAATGGAAAGAGTAAATTCTGAAGTAACACGTACGGAAATAGATTTTAAAGTTAATATAAGTCAAAATATTGTTCTTGACCAATTCTTAAATGAAATAAATAAAAATAAAGGTATTGTTTATACATCATTTACTAAAACAAATCAAGAAAGAGTAGAAATACTTGATGATGATGAAATATAATGGCCTTTTTTGCTGTGATATATTTAATACTTATTATTATAGTTATGAAAACCATAATGAAGAAAGAAAAAAGTTTATAGAAAATTTAATAAAAATAAAAGAAAAAGATAATTTAAATGTATTATTTTTTTCTTTTATAACAAGTGATAATAGTGATTTTTTAAATGAATTTATAGAAGATATAAAATATCATTTACCTGATGATATTAAACTTATTGAACAGTTTTTCTATAATGGTTACATTTTAGATAATAATAAAGAAATATATAAATATACTCAGAAAGAAGAAGTAGTTGATTATTTAAAAAATAAATATAAGCCAGTAAAAATATATTATGCCGATGATGTATTGAGTAATCATAATAATAAAAATATTATTCATTTTATACCAGGAAAGTATAAAGATCATTGTTATTGTTCTGATAATAAAGGTTTAATGGGCTTAAATGATGCTATAAAAAAATATTTAAATTAAAAAGATTGCATTTGCAATCTTTATTTTATAACATCTGGATTAATATTTTTAGGAACTACAATAAATTGAATAATTTCGGCAATAGAATAAATTACAAGTACAATACCAGTAGCTATTCCAAATACATTAACAAAAATAATTGTATATAAACCACAAATAAGCATAATGGCAGAACTAATTAGTGGAATATACCAAGTTTGTATTTTAGCTTCTCTTAATTTAAGAGCAAGTACTAGTTTAACAACACCACTATAAATTAACCATCCACCTAAAATTAATTTAATAACAAAATTAATGGCATCTGATAAGAACATAGTAATAATACCAATAACAATTAAGACAACTCCTATAGTTAAATTATTAGTATTATTAATTGCTTCTTTATTTTTTTTATAAAATATTAATTTAGCTATACCTGATATAGCAATAATAGCTCCTAATATTACAGCAATAAACTTAACAACTCCATCAGGATCAGATATTAATAGAATACCAAGAATTAAAAATAATATTGCTGAAATGATTGAAAAAGAATCTTTTTTTGTACTAAGTAATTTCATACAATTCCTCCTTAATAATATAATTATAGCATTTAAAATTTATGGTGTAAAGTTGCAAATAAATAATTGTATTATCATTTTTTTATGTTATAATACAATATTTAAGGGGTGTTAGTATGCCATTTGATATTGGAAGTATAGTAGTATTAAAAAAAATAATTTTTAAAAAGACACATATGCGATATAAAAGAACTATTGATCATGCATATAAAAGAGGTAGACCAGCTATTGTTATATGTGAAGCAAATGATAAAATTTATCATATACTATTAACTCACAGTTGCTATGAAGATGAATATAAAGATGGACGCTATTATCCTATTGTTGACTCTAAAAATGATGAGATTGAGAATAGTTATATTGATTTTAGTGAAATACATTCTAGACCTATATGCTATGAACAAGAATGTGAATATATAAATGATGAGGATTTACATGACATTTTAGTAGCTTTTTGTACATATCAAGAAAGTGTATTTGAAGATGATGAATATGAGGAAATTAGGCCATATTTATATAGTTTAATTAAAGATTTAGAAAAAAATAAGGAACTTTGTTTAAAAAAATAGTTTCTTTTTTTATTTCTTTGTGTTATAATGGCGTGGTTGAGAACTTGAAAGAAGTGAAATTAATGGAAAAAATAAGAAATATTGCAATTATAGCTCACGTAGACCATGGTAAAACTACTATGGTTGATAAATTACTTAGAATGTCTGGAACATTTAGAGAAAATGAAGAAGTAGTAGATTGTGTAATGGATTCTAATGCTATTGAAAGAGAACGTGGAATTACTATTCTTTCTAAAACAACTGCTATTGATTATAAAGGATATCGAATTAATATACTTGATACACCAGGACATGCTGACTTTGGTGGTGAAGTAGAACGTATTATGAATATGGTTGATGGAGTTTTATTAATAGTTGATGCTTATGAAGGTACAATGCCTCAAACAAGATTTGTTCTTAAAAAAGCATTAGAAGCAGGTGTTACACCAATACTTGTTGTTAATAAAATAGATAAACCAACAGCTAGACCAAAAGAAGTAGTAGATGAAGTATTAGAATTATTTATAGAACTTGGTGCAGATGCAGATCAACTTGATTTCCCAGTAGTATATGCATCAGGACTTGCAGGAACATCTAGTATGGATCCAGATCCAAGTACACAAAAAGAAACAATGGAACCAATCTTAGACTTAGTAATTAATCATGTGCCAGCTCCAGAAGTTGTTAAAGATGGAAGCTTACAATTTCAACCAGCATTATTAGATTATAATGATTTTGTTGGAAGAATTGGTATTGGACGTGTTAAACGTGGAACAATGAAAGTAAATGAAATGGTTACTTGTGTTCGTTTAGATGGTAGCTATAAACAATTTAGAATTCAAAAAATGTTTGGATTTTTAGGTATTAAAAGAATTGAAATTACTGAAGCAAATGCTGGAGATATAGTAGCAATCGCAGGTCTTCCTGATATATCAGTTGGAGAAACAGTATGTGATATTGGAAAAGAAGATCCACTACCAGTATTAAAAATAGATGAACCAACTCTTCAAATGACATTTGGCGTTAACTCTAGCCCATTCTGTGGAAAAGATGGTAAATTATTAACTGCCAGAAAAATAGAAGAACGTTTATTTAAAGAAACTGAACGAGATGTTTCTTTAAGAGTAGAACCAAGTGAAGGAGAGTCTTGGATTGTATCTGGACGTGGAGAACTTCATTTAGGAATATTAATTGAAAATATGCGTCGTGAAGGTTTTGAACTTCAAGTTTCTAAACCAAAAGTAATCATTAAAGAAGTAGATGGCGTAAAAATGGAACCATATGAAGAATTACAAATAGAAGTTCCAGAAGAATCAGTTGGTCCAGTTATTGAACAACTTGGTATGCGTGGAGCTAATATGGAAAGTATGAATAATTTTAATGGCCAAGTAAGACTTTTATATACTATTCCATCAAGAGGTTTAATTGGATTTTCAACAAACTTTATGACTTTAACTAAAGGTTATGGAATAATGAATCATAGTTTTAAAGAATATCGTAAGTTTGAATCAAGTGATATTGGTGAAAGAAAACTTGGTGTTTTAGTTTCAATGGAAAATGGTAAAACTACTGCATATGCTCTTGGTGCACTTGAAGATAGAGGTATTATGTTTGTTGAACCAGGAGTTGAAGTATATGAAGGTATGATTGTTGGTGAATGTAATCGTGAAAATGATTTAGCTGTAAATGCTGTAAGAGGAAAGAATTTAACTAACGTACGTGCTGCTGGATCAGACCATACAGTTGTTTTAAAAAGACCAAGAATTATTACACTTGAATATGCGCTTGATTATATTAATACTGATGAACTTGTTGAAGTTACACCAAATAATATAAGACTTAGAAAACGTATTTTAAATACTGAATTACGTAAAAAAGCAGATGCTAAAAATAATAAATAAGAATGATTTAATCATTCTTTTTTTATGCATTATTAATTAAAATGGTTATTAAATCTTGATATGTTATTTTATTGTTTTCTATTAACTTAGGAAACATACTAATTTCTGTAAAACCGGGAATAGTATTTATTTCATTTATATATAAAGTATTGTTTTCTAAAAAGAAATCTATTCTAGCATAATTTTTTAGATTCATTTCTATAAATAATAGTTTAGCTATTTTTTTAATTTCATTTTTTATTTCTTTATTTATATTAGCTGGTATTTGAAGTTTAGATTCTTTTTGATATTTAGCTTCATAATCGTAAAAATTATTGCATGATACTATTTCTCCTATATCAGATATAATTAATTTATTTTTCTTTTTTAAAACTGCTACTTCAAGTTCTCTAGTATTTATAAATTTTTCAATAATAATTTTTTTATCATATTTAAATGCTTCTTTTACTGCTTTTTTTAATTCTTTTTTATTATTTGCTTTATTAATTCCTATTGAAGAACCACCATTTGCTGGTTTAATTATTACTGGAAATTTCTTTATTTTTTTAATTTCTTTCATGTTTTTAATTGTTATAAATGGTACTTGATTAATATTTAGATGTTTAAAAAATATTTTAGCTAATTCTTTATCAAAACATAATACACTTGCATCTGTTTTAGAACCAACATATTTAATATTAAATAAATCAAATAATCCTTCTAGTTTACCATCTTCTCCATTATTCCCATGCGTAATAGGAAATGCTACATCATACTCTTTTAAAAATTCTATAATGTTATCTATTTTTATATCATTATTTCTATCATTTAAATTGGTATTATTAGTAACAAACCATTCATTTTGCTTATTAATAAATACTGGAGTAACATCAAATAAGAATAGATTAATATTATCATATATAGATTGAGCAGATTTAATAGAAATATTATGTTCTGTAGAGTTACCTCCGAATATAAGTAATACTTTTTTCATAAAACACCTCATTTATATATATGTAAATATATGTAAAAGGGTGTTGAATTTAGATTTAAAAATATGATATATTTATAATGGTTTAATCATATTTTGTTACTTTCCTTTTTCTTAGAAAGAATAAATTATCTTAAATCAAATAAGAAGAAGGAGGTAAATACATGGAAGAAAAGAAAGATAAAACAATCAAATGTGTTGATTGTGGAGCTGAATTTGTTTTTACAGTAAGAGATCAAGAATTTTATGCTGAAAAAGGTTTTACTAATGAACCTAAGAGATGTAAAGCATGTAGAGAAGCTAAAAAACAAGCTAAAAATAATAAATAAAAGAATCATCATTTGATGATTTTTTATTTTAATTCCCCATTTTCTTTTTTCTTTAAATAATAATCTCTTAATTCTTTAAATCTTTGATAATGAATAATTTCTCTTTGCCTTAAAAATGCAAGTGGAGCTAAGACATCTGGATCATCAGTTAAATCCATTAAATGTTCGTAAGTAGCTCTAGCTCTTTGTTCTGCTCCCATATCACTTTCAATATTAGCAATACAATCACCAGCTACTTTGATATATGTCATATTAAATGGATTACCAAATGCATCCGCAGGAAATAAATCTTTACCAAATTGTGCATAATTAGAACCAAGTCCTGCTTTTTCCATTTCTTCTATAGTAGCATCCTTAGTAAGTTGATAAAGCATTGCTGAAATCATTTCTACGTGGCCAAGTTCTTCTGTTCCTATATCGGTAAGAAGAGCTTTACCTTTTTCATCTGGCATACAATATCTTTGATCTAAATATTGCCATGCGGCAGCAAGTTCGCCAGCAGGTCCACCATATTGAGTCATTATATATTTAGCTAGTTTTAAATCTTTTTTAGTTATGTTAATGGGAAAAGCTAATTTTTTTTCATATTTCCACATAATAGTCCTCCTATTTATTTTCCCAAGGCCATGGATTTTTAATCCATTCCCATTCATTATTTTTATTAACAGCATTATCTATACAAATTGGTCCATAATTCTTTTCATAATTTTTTAATGCTTCTTCTTTTTCTTCTTCATATTGTTTAAATAGATTAGCTATTTCTTTATTATTAGGAAAAATGTCTAAATAAAGATTTAAGTCATTAATAGCAAAACAAAGAGCATTTATATATGTTAAGTCTTCAGCTTGTTTATTCATTGGTACTATTTCAAATGGCTTATTTATTTTATAAGTATTATAAAGATCAGGAAACATGTTTCCTCTGATATATCCAGCATATGAATCAAATAAATTAGTTATATCATTTTGTATAAAATCACATTTATTGAAATTATAATTATTCATAAGTAACCTCCTCGATATAGTTTATTCTGGTTTAAATATCTAGTATAGGCAAGTATCATTGATGGTTGCAAAATATGATATGTAGTGTTAAAATAAATTTTGCTTTGAAAGAGTATATTAAGGAATATAGGTGATTTTATGGAAAAGAATTTAAGCAATTTAAAAAAAATAAAAGATAATAAAAAGAATATAAATATTGAAATGTTAGAACCAACTCTTACTATATATTGTGTAAGAAATGCATATTTTTTTACAGATAAAGATTTAAAAATGTACTGTAGAAATAATGATATTTCATTTTGTGATACATATTCAATTGAATACTTTGAAAAATTCGCTGGTTGCTTTGATGTTATAAAAATGGATGATACTTATTATCATGCAACATCAGCTGATAGTTATGGAGTTTACAATTATGATGAAAGTTTATCTAGTGGTAGATATGTATGGAATTTTGAAAATGGTAGTTTAGAAGAAGAATATCAAATACTAAAAGATGTTGGAATTACTTTAGAAAATGATGTTTTTGATAAAGAAAATTTAAAAAAAACTCTTATTTTAAGAAAATAATATATCAAACGATATATTTTTTTTTGTAAAAAAGTGCTAAAAAGTATTGATTTTCATACGATTATACTGTATAATTTTGAATGTGTGATGCGCGTTGATGTGTGAGGTTGCTGATACACCAGGTTAAGTTGTTGGTAAAATTTAACTTTGTATCGGGTTTTTACACGGAGCATGTCTATACAAGATATAGGCGAGAGGAGGATAATGATGGCTTCAACAAAAGTTCGTATCAAATTAAGAGGATTTGAACATAAGAGTGTTGATTTAGCTTGCGCTAAAATCATTGAAACAGTAAAAAGAACTGGTGGAAGTGTTAGCGGACCTGTTCCACTACCAACTGAAATCGAAAAGATTACAATTCTTAGAGCTGTTCACAAATATAAAGATTCTCGTGAACAATTTGAAAAGAGAACACACAAAAGACTTATCGTTATCAACAATCCAAGCAAGGAAACAATAGATGCAATTACTCATCTTGATATTCCAAGCGGTGTTGATATACAAGTAAATTTATAATAGGAGGAAAGAAATATGAAAGGAATCTTAGGTCGTAAAATAGGAATGACTCAAGTATTTACAAAAACTGGTAAATTGATTCCTGTAACTGTTATTGAAGTAGAACCAAATGTGGTAACACAAATTAAGACTAAAGAAAATGATGGTTACGAAGCAATTCAAGTTGGCTTTGATACTAAGAGAGAAAAATTAACGACAAAAGCATCTGCTGGTATTACTACTAAAGCAGGTACTACACCTAAGCGCTTCTTTAGAGAGTTTAGAGGAGTAAACATTAGTGAATATTCTTTAGGACAAGAAATCAAAGCTGATATCTTTACTGAAGGAGAAATGGTTGATGTTACTGGTACAACTAAGGGAAAAGGTTTCCAAGGTGTTATCAAACGTCATAACCAAAGTAGAGGTCCTATGGGACATGGTTCTCATTACCATAGAAAACCAGGTTCAATGGGAACAATGAGACCAATGCGTGTTTTTAAAGGTAAAAATTTACCAGGTCATATGGGAGTAGAAACAGTTACTATTCAAAATTTAATGATTGTTGCTGTTGATATGGAAAACAATTGTATCCTAGTTAAAGGAAATGTTCCAGGTCCAAAGAAAGCATTAATTATGATTAAGACAGCTGTTAAAAATCCAGATAAAGTAAATGAAATGGATGAATTAGTTTGCTACGATGTTACTGAAGAAGTAGTAGCAAATGAAGAACCAGCTGTAGAAACTACTGAGGCAGCAGAAGAAACTGCTAGCGAAAATTAGTAGGAGGTACATATGGAAAAATTTAAAGTATTAAATACTAAAGGTGAAAAAGTAAGCGATGCAAAATTAAACGAAACTATTTGGGCTATTGAACCAAATGATACAGTTTTATATGATGCAATAACACTTACTAGAAATGCTGAAAGACAAGGAACAGCTGATACAAAAACACGCTCAGAAGTAAGTGGTGGAGGAAGAAAACCATGGAAACAAAAAGGTACAGGTCGTGCTCGTCAAGGAAGTACTAGAGCTCCACACTGGCCAGGAGGAGGTATTGTTTTTGGACCTCATCCAAGAAGCTATTCAAAGAAAATGAATAGAAAAGAAAGAAGACTTGCTTTAAAATCTGCTTTATCTTATAAAGTAATTGGTAGTGAGTTAATTATCATTGATAGTTTAAAACTTGAAAATGCAAAAACAAAAACATTTGTAGAAATTTTAAATAATTTAAAAGTTGAAGGAAATATCTTAATTGTTGTTGATGAATTAACTGAAAACTTAGTTCTTGCATCACGTAATTTAGCTAATGTAATTTTACTTGAAGCTAGTGAAATTAATACATATGATGTAATCGCTGCTGACAAGATGATTATTACTGAAGCTGCAGTTAAGATGTTAGAGGAGGTGCTTGTTTAATGAATAACTATAGAGACGTTATTAAGGCTCCAATCATTACTGAAAAAAGCACTGGTTTACAACAAAATGAAAATACAATAACACTTAGTGTTGATGTTAAAGCTAATAAAACACAAATTAAACAAGCAGTTGAAAAAATCTTTAATGTTAAAGTTGAAAGTGTTAATACAATAAACGTTAAGCCAAAGAAAAAAAGAGTTGGTAGATATGTTGGAAAGACAAATCGCGTTAAGAAAGCAATTGTTAAGTTAAAAGAAGGAAGTTCAATTGAACTTAACTAAAGGAGGATATATATGCCAGTAAGAGTTTATAAACCAATGACTAATGGTTTAAGAGGTAAATCAACTCTTATTAATGATGAAATTACTAAGACAGTACCTGAAAAATCATTAGTTGTTACACTTAAGAAAAATGGTGGACGTAATAATCAAGGAAGAATAACTGTTAGACACCAAGGTGGTGGAGCTAAAAGAAAATATCGTATTATCGATTTTAAAAGAGATAAAGATGGTATTATCGGAACAGTATCTTCAATTGAATACGATCCAAATAGAACTGCAAACATTGCTTTAATTAATTATAATGATGGAGAAAAAAGATATATAATTGCACCAAAAGGATTAAAAGTTGGTGACAAGATTGAATCAGGTGAAAATGCTGATATTAAGATTGGTAACTGTTTACCACTTGATAAGATTCCAGAAGGTACTTTAGTTCACAATATTGAATTAAAAGCTGGAAAAGGTGGTCAAATCGTTCGTTCAGCAGGTTCTAGTGCTCAAATACTTGGTCGTGAAGGTAAATATGTTTTAATTCGTTTAACTAGTGGCGAAGTTAGAAAAGTACTTGGTACTTGTCGTGCTACAGTTGGTGAAGTCGGAAATGCTGATCATGAACTTGTAAATTTAGGTAAAGCTGGACGTAAGAGACATATGGGTATTAGACCAACAGTTCGTGGTTCTGTTATGAACCCTAACGATCACCCTCATGGTGGTGGAGAAGGTCGTACACCAGTTGGACGTAAAGGACCAGTTACACCTTGGGGTAAACCTGCTTTAGGTTATAAGACACGTGACAATAAAAAAGCTTCAAATAAGTTAATTGTACGTCGTCGTAAGAAATAGTGAAAGGATGGTTAAATAGATGGCTAGAAGTTTAAAAAAAGCACCTTATGTTGGTGGTCATTTAATGGCTAAAATAGCTAAGGTTAATGAGTCTGGAAAAAAAGAAGTTATTAAAACATGGTCTCGCCGTTCAACCATTTATCCTGAATTTGTTGGACATACATTTGCTGTTCATAATGGTAAAGAATTTATTCCAGTATATGTTACAGAAGATATGGTTGGCCATAAATTAGGAGAATTTGCCTTAACACGTAAGTTTGGTGGACATGGCGACGATAAAGGAAAGAAATAGTTACCAGGAAGGAGGACTTAAATGGAAGCTAGAGCAATCGCAAAAGAAGTTAGAATTGTTCCTCGTAAAAGTCGTTTAGTTATCGATTTAGTACGCGGTAAAAGTGTTATTGAAGCTGATACAATTTTAAAAAATATGAACAAAGAAGCTGCAAGAGCTATTCGTAAGGTTCTTACAAGTGCTGTTGCAAATGCTGAAAATAATTTCAGTTTAGATAAAAATAAATTATATGTTAAAGAAGCTCGTATCGATGAAGGTAGAGTTTTAAAAAGAATGAAGTTCGGATCACGTGGACATGTTGATCCTATAAAGAAAAGAACTAGTCATATTACAATTATTGTAAGTGAGAAAAATTAAGCAAAGGAGGAAATCTGATGGGTCAAAAGGTTAGTCCTATAGGACTTAGATTAGGAATTAATAAAAAATGGCAATCAAATTGGTATGCAGATAAGGATTTCGCTCTTAATCTTGAAAAAGATCGTAAGATTCGTAAATTCTTAGAAGCTGGATTAAAAGATGCATCAGTTTCAAGCATTATTATTGAAAGAAATAGTTCAAAAACTAATGTAATCATTAATACTGCTAAGCCAGGTGTTGTTATTGGACATGGTGGCGATGAAATTGAAAAATTAAGAGCCAAATTAGCAAAATTAGTAAAAGAAGATGTTCAAATCTCAATCATGGAAATTAAAAATCCAGATTTAGATGCATCATTAGTTGCTGAAAACATTGCACATCAAATTGAAAATCGTGTATCATTCAGAATTGCTCAAAAGAGAGCTATTAGAAATACACTAAAAGCAGGAGCAAAAGGAATTAAAACTGCTGTTTCTGGAAGACTTGGTGGTGCTGATATGGCTAGAACAGAAGGATATACAGAAGGTAATATTCCACTTCATACACTTAGAGCAGATGTTGATTATGCTCATAAAGAAGCAAATACAACATATGGAAAAATTGGTGTAAAGGTTTGGATTTATAAAGGTGAAATCCTTCCTGGAAAAGAGAAAAAGGGAGGTAATAGCGATGGCAGTCATTCCAAAAAACACTAAATATCGTAGACCACACCGTCTTCGCTATGATGGTGTAGCAAAAGGAAATACATCCCTTCACTTTGGATCATATGGTCTAATGGCAATGGAAGGTGCATGGATTACTCAACAACAAATTGAAGCAGCTCGTGTTGCTATGACACGTTTTATGAAACGTGGGGGAAGAGTATGGATTAATATATTCCCACACTTATCATTAACTAAAATACCTCTAGAAACTCGTATGGGTAAAGGTAAAGGTCAACCAGAAGTATGGGTTGCAGTTGTTAAAAAAGGAAAAATTATGTTTGAAATTGGTGAGGTTGATGAAGCAACAGCACGTGAAGCTTTAAGACTAGCAATGCATAAACTTCCAATCAAATGTAAATTCGTTTCTAAAGAAAGTGGTGAGACTAATGAAAAATAGTGAAATTAGAGAATTAACTAATGAACAAATCAATAAAAAAATTGATGAATATAAAGAAGAATTATTCAATCTTCGTTTTAGTCAAGCTACTGGTAATCTAGAAAAACCTTCAAGAATTAGAGAATTAAGAAAATTAGTTGCACGTATGAAAACAATTTTACGTGAACGTGAACTAAAGGAAAAATAGGAGGCTTTTATGGAAGAAAAGAGAAAAAACGAATTACTTGGAAAAGTTGTTAGTGATGGAACTAAAGCTGATAAAACAATAAAGGTTTTAGTAGAAACATATAAAAAAGATTCATTATATGGTAAACGTGTTAAATATTCTAAAAAATATACTGCACATGATGCAAATAATGAAGCTAAAATTGGTGATATAGTTCGTATTGTTGAAACTAGACCACTTTCAAAAACAAAACGTTATCGTTTAGTTGAAATAGTAGAAAAAGCAGTTATTCTATAATTGCAATGGTAAAGGAGGATTAATATGCTTCAACAAGAAAGTCGCTTAAAAGTTGCTGATAACTCTGGAGCACGTGAAATTAGTGTTATTAGAGTTCTTGGCGGAAGTAAAGTTAAGACTGGTAATATTGGTGATATAGTTGTTGGAACTGTAAAAAAAGCCACTCCTACAGGAACAATTGGCAAAGGAAAAGTTGTTAAAGCTGTTATTGTTAGGAGCAAATTTGGTCAAAGAAGAGAAGATGGATCTTATATAAAATTTGATGATAACGCTTGTGTTATTATTAAAGATGATAATAGTCCCGTTGGAACTCGTGTATTTGGACCAGTAGCACGTGAATTGCGTGATAAATTTATGAAAATCGTATCACTTGCTAAAGAAGTGTTATAGATATAGGAGGAAAAACTCATGAACTTTAAAACTGGAGATAAAGTTGTTGTTATTGCTGGTAAAGATCGTGGTAAAGAAGGAAAAATTATCAAAACTTTAAAAGCAGAAAATAAAGTTATCGTTGAAGGTGTTAATGTTGTTAAAAAACACATTAAACCAAATGGTAATTCAGCAGGTAGTATTACTGAAATGGAAGCTGCCATTCATGCTTCAAATGTTATGATTGTTGATCCAAAAACTAATAAGAGAACCAGAATTGGACATACAACTGATAAAAAAGGTAAAAAGGTTAGATGCACTAAAAAATCTAACGCTAGTATCGATTAATTGGAAGGAGGGTAATATATGAACCGCCTAAAAGAAAAATATAATAACGAGATTGTATCAAGTTTAAAGGAAAAATATAATTATTCAAGTATTATGGCTGTTCCAAAATTGGAAAAAATAGTAGTTAATATCGGAGTTGGAGATGCTTCTTCAAATAGTAAATTATTAGAAGCTTCAATGAATGATCTTGAATTAATTACTGGTCAAAAGCCAGTAGCAACTAAAGCTAAAAAAGCAATTGCAGGATTTAAAATTCGTGCTGGACAACCAATTGGTTGCAAAGTAACTTTACGTGGAGATAAAATGTATAATTTCCTAGATAAGTTATTTAGTATTGCTCTTCCACGTGTTAGAGATTTTAGAGGTGTATCACCTAAAGCATTCGATGGACGTGGTAATTACACTTTAGGTTTAACTGAACAATTAATTTTTTCAGAAATCGTGTATGATAATGTTGTTAAAGTACGTGGAATGGATATTGTTTTTGTTACAACAGCAAAAACAAATGAAGAAGCGTATGATCTTTTAAAAGGTCTTGGAATGCCATTTAAAAAATAACAAAATTAGGAGGAAATTATGGCTAAAAAAAGCATGATAGTTAAAGCTAGTCGTAAACCTAAATTCGAAGTACGTAAGTACACTCGTTGCAACCGTTGTGGTAGACCACATGCAGTGCTTAAAAAATATGGAATTTGCCGTATTTGTTTTAGGGAATTAGCTTATAAAGGACAAATACCAGGTGTTAAAAAATCAAGCTGGTAGGATAGAAGGAGGGATTTTATGGTAACAGATCCAATTGCAGATATGCTTACAAGAATTCGTAATGCAAATCAATTGAGATATAAAGAAGTTGAAGTACCCGCTTCAAAAATAAAAGTTGGAATCGCTAACATTCTTAAAGAAGAAGGCTTTATTACAAATTATAAAGTAAAAAAAGATAATGTTCAAAGCGTTATTCAACTTGAATTAAAATATGGACAAAACAAAGAACGTGTTATTACTGGTCTTAAGAGAATTTCAAAACCAGGATTACGTGTTTATGCTAGTGCATCTGAACTTCCAAGAGTATTAAATGGATTAGGAATTGCAATTATTTCTACTTCTAAGGGCTTAATGACAGATAGAGAAGCTCGTAAACAAAATCTTGGTGGAGAAGTACTTGCTTATATTTGGTAGAAAGTAAGGAGGATTTAATATGAGTCGTATTGGTAATAGAGAACTTATCATACCTGCAAATGTTACAGTTACAGTAGATGGTAGTACAGTTACTGTTAAAGGTCCTAAAGGTGAACTTTCTACTAAAGTTAATGAAAATATTACTGTTAAAGTAGAAGATAATAAAGTTATTTGTACAAGAAAAAATGATAACTTTAAAAACTTTCATGGAACTGCAAATGCTAATATCAAAAATTTGATTATTGGTGTAACAGAGGGTTTTGAAAAGAAACTAGAAGCAGTAGGTGTTGGATATCGTTTCCAACTTAAGGGAAAACAATTAGTTGTAACTGCTGGTTATTCTCATCCTGTAGAGGTAGAAGTTCCAGCTGGAATAACTCTTGAAAGCCCAAGTAATACTGAATTGTTTATAAAAGGTATTGATAAATGTTTAGTTGGTGAATTTGCAGCTAATGTTCGTAAGATTAGATTACCAGAACCATATAAGGGAAAAGGTATTCGTTATACTGATGAACATATTATTCGTAAAGTTGGAAAGAAAGCTTCTAAATAATCTAAAGTAAAGGAGAATATTTGCTATGATAAATAAAGTTTCACGCAATGATATGCGTCTTGCTAGACACACTAGAGTTAGAGAAAAAGTAGCAGGAACTGCTAGTGCTCCAAGACTTAATGTGTTTAGATCAAATAAGAATATTTTTGCTCAAATCATAGATGATGAAGCAGGTGTTACTTTAGTTAGTGCTTCTTCCATTGATAAAGAATTAAAACTTGAAAATGGTGGAAACATAGAAGCTGCAACTAAAGTTGGAGAATTACTTGCTAAAAGAGCAAAAAAACAAAAAATTTCAAAGGTAACATTCGATAGAGGTGGTTACCAGTATCACGGTCGTGTAGAAGCACTAGCTAATGCAGCACGTGAAAATGGATTAGAGTTCTAATAGGAGGGTATTTATGGAAAATAAAAAGAGAGACGTACGCCCTAAGCAACCACAATACAATGAAGAAATGATTGACTTAAAAAGAGTAACAAAAGTTACTAAAGGTGGTCGTCATTTCCGTTTTGCTGCAACAATGGCTGTAGGTGATGGTAAAGGATTAATTGGTCTTGGAACTGGAAAAGCTAATGAAGTACCAGATGCAATTAAAAAGGCTGTTCAAGCTGCAACAAAGAATATGATTAAAGTATCAATTGTTGAAGATAGAACTATACCACATGAAGCTATTGGTGTACAAAGTGCTAGTAGAGTTCTACTTAAACCTGCCCAAAAAGGTACAGGAGTTAAAGCTGGAGGTCCAGTTCGTGCAGTACTAGAACTTGCTGGGGTAAAAGATATTTTATCTAAGTCACTTGGTTCAAATACCAAAATTAATATGGCATATGCTACTTTAAATGCATTAAAATCTCAAAAAACAGCAGAAGAAGTTGCAAAACTTCGTGGAAAAAAAGTAGAGGAGATATTATAGTATGAAGTTAAATAGTATACATCCAACAGAAGGCGCTACACATAGAAGAAAAATTGTTGGTCGTGGACCAGGTAGTGGCCTTGGAAAAACAAGTGGTAGAGGAGAAAAAGGACAAAAGGCTAGAAGTGGCTATAGTCATAAACCAGGTTTTGAAGGTGGACAATTACCTTTATACCGTCGTTTACCAAAAAGAGGATTTTCAAATGCACAATTTAAAATTAGATATGCTGTTATTAATTTAAATGATTTAAATAGATTTGAAGACAACGCTGTTGTTTCTCCAGAAATATTAAAAGAAATGGGATTAATCAAAAAGAGCTTAGATGGAATCAAAGTTCTTGGCTATGGAAAACTTGAAAAGAAATTAACTGTTAAAGCTAATAACTTCTCAAGAACAGCTTTAGAACAAATAGAAAAATTAGGTGGAAAAGTAGAGGTGATTTAATTGTTTTCTAAAATTAATCAACTACTTAGTCCTCAAAATAAAGATTTAAGAAAAAGAATATATTTTACACTTATAGTATTATTTATATTTAAACTTGGTACTGCAATTATAGTTCCAGGTGTAGATAAGACAAAGTTAAGTTCTGATAGTATGGGCTTCTTTGGACTTATAAATGCTATGGGTGGAGGTGCCCTTGAGAAATTTTCAATATTTTCTCTAGGAGTTATGCCTTATATTACGGCATCAATTATCATTCAACTTTTAGAGATGGATGTTGTTCCTTATTTTTCTGAATTAGCAAAACAAGGACAAGTTGGTCGTAATAAATTAAATATGATAACAAGAGTACTTGGTATAGTGTTAGCCTTTATTCAAGCATATATGTTATCATTTGCTTATATTGATAATGGTAGTGTAACTGATTATATGCAGTTCTCACTAATAATTACAGCTGGTACTGCATTCTTATTATGGCTTGGTGATCAAGTTACTGCTAAGGGTGTAGGTAATGGTATTTCATTAATAATTATGGCTGGTATTATTGCTACTCTTCCAACAATGTTTGTTGATGCATATAAGAGTTTTGTAGTAACTGATACTGTTCAATTATTATTACTTGGAATTGCTAAATTTGTATTACTAGTTGCTTTCTATATAGCAATTGTAGTAGGAATTGTATTTGTAGAATCAGCTGAAAGAAGAATACCTATTCAATATGCTAATAGTTCAACAAAAAATTTAGGTAAGCAAAATTATATTCCATTTAAATTAAATTCTGCTGGAGTTATTCCTGTCATCTTTGCATCAGCACTTATTTCAATTCCAGGATTACTTGCAAATTTTATTAAGAATGATGGATTCCAAATATTTGTTTCAAAATGGCTTACTTTAAATAGTATTACTGGTGTAACATTATATATTTTATTTATTTTCGTATTTGGATATTTTTACACTTTCTTCCAATTGAAACCAAAAGAACTTGCTGAGAATTTGCAAAAAAATGGTGGATATATTCCAGGAATTAGACCTGGTGATGAAACTGTAAGTTATGTTACAAAAGTATTAAAAAGAATTACAATAGTTGGTACTACTTTCTTGGCTTTACTTGCTGCACTTCCAATTATTTGTGCTAATATGCCTGGTATACCATCAAGTGTTTCAATTGGTGGAACAGGATTACTAATCGTTGTCGGAGTTGCTCTTGAAACATTTAAACAATTAGAAAGTAGTTTAGTTACTAGACAATATACTAGAGGTCGTAGATAGGTGCGAGGAATTATATTAATTGCACCTCCGGCTGCTGGTAAGGGTACACAATCAAGTTTACTTTGCAAAAAGTATAAATTTGTACATGTATCTACAGGTGATCTTTTACGCGAAGCTGCGGCAAAAGATACAGAAGAAGGCTTATATATTAGAGAAAAAATGAATAGTGGAGAACTTGTTGATAACAGTCTTACTATTAAATTACTTGAAAATAAGCTTAAAAGAAGTAAAGCATCTGGATTTATTCTAGATGGATTTCCAAGAGATATTGATCAAGCTAAAAGCTTAGATAAAATCATGGAAGAAATTAATATTTCAAGATTATATGTATTTTATATTGATGTTGATTTTGATGTTGTTAAAAAAAGATATACAGGACGTGTAGCATGTCCAAGTTGTGGTGAAGTTTATAATAAATTTATTGATGAACTAAAACCTAAAATGCCTGGAATATGTGATAAATGTGAATGTAAATTAATTACTCGTAGTGATGATAATGAAAAGACATTTAATAAACGTTATGAAGTATATGCTGAAAAAACAGCACCACTTGTTAAGTTTTATAATCGCGAAAAAATGTTATATCGCATTGATGGAAATTTAAGTGCTAAAGAAATTAATAAACAAATTGTTGATATTTTAGAGGTTCAAAATGATTAGTATTAAAAGTGATCGTGAAATAGAACTTTTAAAGATAGCTGGTGAAATTGTTGGTAAAACTCATAATTATATGAAACAATTTATTAAACCAGGCATTACAACAAAGGAACTTGATGATTTAGCAGGTGAATTTATAATTAGCCAAGGTGCTACACCATCATGCAAAGGGTATGAAGGATATCCAAATAATATTTGTGTATCTGTTAATGATGAAGTTGTTCATGGAATTGGTAATAAAAGAAAATTACATGAGGGGGACATTGTTAAACTTGATATATGTGCTTGTTATAAAGGATATCATGGCGATTCTGCATGGACTTATCCAGTAGGTCGTATTAGTAAAAATCGTGAGAATTTACTTAAATGGACAGAAGAAGCTTTATTTGAAGGTCTTAAAACAATAAAAAATGGAAGCCGTGTTGGTGACATTGGTTATGCTGTTGAAAGCTTTGCAAAAAAGCATAATCTTGGAGTAGTAAAAGAATTAGTTGGACATGGTGTTGGTTCTAATTTACACGAAGAACCTGATGTTCCAAATTATGGTAAAAAAAATACAGGGATAGTACTTAAATCAGGAATGGTAATTGCTGTTGAACCTATGTTAAATTTAGGAACAGCAGATGTATGTATGCTTGATGATGACTGGACCATTGTTACAATGGACGGTAAACCATCAGCACATTTTGAACATACTATTTTAGTTACTGATGATGGTTATACAATCTTGACGAAGAGGTGAAGAGATGCCAAAGAAACAATTAAAAAATAAAAATAATAATAATTATGATGAAACAAAAAGTTTCAAAAAAAGTAATGCAATTGAAGTAAATGGTAAGGTACTTGATGTTTTACCAGGTGGTAAATATCGTGTTGAACTAGAAAATAAACATACTGTAGTTGCCCATGTTTCTGGTAAAATCCGAATGAACTATATTCGCATTTTACCAGGTGATACAGTAACGATAGAATTATCGGAATATGATTTAACACAGGGGCGCATAACCTATAGAAAATAGTAGGAGGGATTTTATGAAAATTAGACCATCAGTTAAAAAAATGTGTGATAAATGTAAAATCATTAGACGTAAGGGAAAGGTACTAGTTATTTGTACTAATCCAAAACATAAACAAAGACAAGGTTAATAGAGGAGGGGTTTTATGGTACGTGTTAAAGGTGTAGATATACCTGATAATAAGAGAGTTGAAATAGCTTTAACTTATATTTATGGTATAGGTAGAAATTTATCAAACCAAATCTTAAAGGATGCAAAAGTTGATCCAGATAAAAGAGCAAATTCATTAACAAACGATGAATTAGGTCGTATTCGTGATGAAATAGCTAAATATACAACTGAAGGTGATTTAAGAAGAGAAATCAATATGAATATTAAGACTCAAATGGAAATTAATTCATATAGAGGAACTCGTCATAAAAAAGGATTACCTGTTAGAGGTCAAAGAACTAATAGAAATGCTAGAACTCGTAAGGGTCGTGGCAAGGTAGTTGCTAATAAGAAAAAATAATAGTCTTTAAATAAATAAGGAGGTTATAAAAATGGCTTATAAACCAAGAAAACGTAAAGTTAAGAAAAATGTGCCAGAAGGTAGAGCATATATTAACTCAACTTTTAATAATACAATAGTTACTGTAAGTGATTTAGAAGGTAACGCTATTAGTTGGGCTTCTGCTGGTACTTTAGGTTTTAAAGGTAGTAAAAAATCTACCCCATTTGCAGCTGGTATGTCTGCTGAAGCTGCTGGAAAGGCTGCTGCAGACATGGGAATGAAGAAAGTTGCAGTATTTGTAAAAGGATTAGGTTCAGGTAGAGAAACAGCAATTCGTTCTCTACAAACTGCTGGGTTAGAAATTACTTCAATAACAGATATTACACCAATCCCACATAATGGATGTCGTCCACCAAAACGTCCACGTGGCTAAAAGAAAAGGAGTGTAGAAAAATGTTAAATTTTGAAAAACCAATCTATAAAATTACTGAATATGTTGAAAATAGTAATTATGGAAAATTTGAATTAGAACCTTTGGAAAGAGGTTTTGGTACTACAATTGGTAATGCTCTTAGAAGAATAATGTTATCAAGTATGCCAGGTGCTGCAATTGTTGCATTCAAAATGGATGGAGTTATGCATGAATTCCAAACAATTGATGGCATTGTAGAAGATGTAACATCAATAGTATTGAATCTTAAAAATATTGTTGTTAAAACTACTAGTGAAGAAGAACAAATTTTAAGATTATATGCTGATAAAGAAGGTGTTGTAACAGCTGGTGATATTACTGTTAATCCAGATGTTGAAATAGTTAATCCAGATCAAGTTATTGCTACAATTTCTAAAGGTGGAAAAATTGATATGGAACTTGTAGTTGCAAGTGGTAGGGGTTACGTTCCTTCTAATGAAAATAAAAAATATACAGAAGGTAAAAAATTAGGATTCATTCCAATTGATGCTTTATATTCACCAATTGAACGTATTAGCTATGAAGTTGATAATGCTCGTGTTGGACAAGATGCTACTTATGATAAATTAATAATGAACGTTTATACTAATGGCTCAATTCGTCCAGAAGAAGCTATGGCACTTGCTGCTAAAATATTAATTGAAC
Organism: Bacilli bacterium; assembly: GCA_016290195.1. Lineage (GTDB taxonomy): Bacteria > Bacillota_I > Bacilli_A > RF39 > UBA660 > UMGS1045. The sequence continues at coordinate 26,991 of JAEETF010000024.1, forward strand.
ACTTAAATATTATTACTAATTTAAGTGAAATAGCTGATACAACTGGTATTATGAATGCTAAACAGGAAGATACAAAACAAAAGAAATTAGAGACACCAATTGATGATTTAGATTTCTCTGTCAGAGCTTACAACTGTTTAAAACGTGCTGGTGTTAATACACTAGGTGATTTAACAGAAAAGACTGAATTAGAAATGATGAAGATTCGTAATTTAGGAAAGAAGTCTTTAAAAGAAGTTATTGATAAAATAAAAGATATGGGACTTAAATTCCGTGAAGAAGATTAATAGTTAGGAGGAATACTATGTATAGAAAATTAGGACGTACAAATAAACATAGAAGAAGTATGCTAGCTAACTTAACTAAAGATGTTATTATGAATGAAAGAATTGAAACAACGGAAACAAGAGCTAAAGAAGTTCGTAAATTTGTTGATAAATTAATTTCATATGGTAAAGATGGATCATTAGTTGCAAGAAGAAAAGCATTAGCATTCTTACATAATGATGATGTAGTTGTTAAAAAAGTATTTGATGACTTAGCAAAACGTTATAGTGCTAGAAATGGTGGTTACACAAGAATTTTAAAACTTGCTGAACGTAGAGGAGACGATGCGTTAATGGTAATTTTAGAATTAGTAGAGGGAGAATAATTTCTTCCTTTTTTTTTCATAATATGTTATACTAATATCAGCGTGATATATTCGCGGAATAAAGAAGGAGGTGTTTTATGAAGAAGATTGTTGGAATGTTAACTGCTTTTGCTGTTCTATTTGGTTTAACTGCTTGTGGTTCTAAATATGATTTTACTTGTACTGGTACAATTGATGGACAAGAAGGAACAATTCAAGGAATAGTTAAAGGTGGAAAAGTAACAGAAATTCATGAAGAAACTGAAATGGATGCTGGTTCTGAGGAGACAGCAAAACAATATGCAGCAATGTATGCAGGATTTGGTTCAATGGCAAGTGAATCTGGTATGACAATGAGTGCCAAAGCTAGTGGAACAAAGGTTAAAGTAACTATTGATGTTGATGTTGAAAAAGCTAAAGCTGCTCAAGATTCAGATGATGAAGATAGTGATTTTGATTTGTCAGATACTTCTAAAGAAGCAATGATCAAATTTTTTGAAAAACAAGGATTAAAATGTAAATAAAAAGGTATTATTAAATACCTTTTTATTATACTTGTTTAATTAAATTAAAAATGTTATAATTTTACTAATGTAATACTTAAAGTATTACTATTGGTGAGGAGGTGTGTTATGAAGAAGGTTGCAGGAATGCTAGCTGCTTTTGCTGTTTTATTTGGTTTAACTGGATGTGGTGCAAAAACTTTAAAATGTACTATGGAACAAGGTAACAGTAAGATGTCACAAACATTTACTTTGGATAAAGATGATAAAGTAACAAAAGTTACTATGGAAATGATTGGTGAAGCTGATACTGAAGATGAAGCTAAAGCTGCTGAAGAGTATTATAAAGAAATTGCAAATGATAATGATGTAGCAGGTATAACATATTCAGTAAGTAGAAGTGGTAAAAAAGTTACTTTAAAAGGAACAGCTGATCTTTCAAAAGTTGATGCTGATGACATTGACACTTATATCGGAACAAAAACTAATTCTAAAGATGCAGTAAAAAAAGCATTTGAAGATGATGGTTATAAATGTAACTAAAAGTATTGAAGTTTCAATACTTTTTATTTTGCACCACTATTATTAAAGTAGTATAATTATATCGATGAGGAAAATATAAATGAAGAATTTTTTAAGTTTATATTTCAAAAGTTGATGATGATTCTTATATGTTGGATCAAATTACAAAAAACACATTAAAAAAAGAATTGAAGTTAGAAGGATATAAGTGTGAAGAAAAAAACTATGTCAAATTTGACGTAGTTTTTTATTTGATTAAAGAAACATTACTAATATCTTCTTCACATGTTCCAACATGTGCATTCATAGCACCTGCTTTAACATTTAAATTGTTATCCACTTTAAATTCTAATGAATATTCGCTAGTACATTCATTATTTTCTTTAACAAATCTATATACACTTACTTTGGCCTTTCCAGCTTTTTTTCCATTAATAATTAATGATTTTTTTTCGCCTTCAGTTTTAATTTCAAGTTCTATTATCTTATCTGTTTGCTCAATAATGTACCCAGATATGATTTCAGTATCATCTTCAGCAACTAAATTACCTTCAGCATCATAAACACGTAGTGGTTCATTTGTAATATCCATTTCATAAGGTGTATTCTTTTTTATATCTTCAGTATTTGTTTCTTCTTTCTTTTCTCCACAACCAGTCATTAATAGTCCAAGTATTATTGTTAAAGAAATAGCTTTAATTATTTTCATATATACCTCCTTTATTAATATAACACTCATATATTATAAAGTCAAAATGCATTAATAAATTTAATGTATTTTTTTGTATTTTGAAATTTGGTAAGAAAAAATAAAAATTATCTATAATAGAAATGGAGGTAATAATATGTTTGGTAATTTTACAGAAGAAGCAAGAAAAGTATTAATGAATGCAAAAAAAGAAATGAAAAAATTAAAGCATCCATATATTGGAAGTGAACATTTATTATTATCAATACTTAGTAGTGATAATATAGTAACTACTAAGCTTAAAGAATATAATTTGACATATAAAATTTTTAGAAATGAATTAATTAAAATTGTTGGTATGGGCAGTAAAGAAAGCAAGTATAATTTATATACACCACTGTTAAAAAGAATACTTGCAAATGCAGTAATAAATAGTAAAGAAAATAATAGTGATGTAGTTAATATTGAAGATTTATTTATTGGTCTGTTAGATGAAGGTGATGGAGTAGCAATCAGAATATTACTGGGATTAAATATTGATTTAGAAAAAATATATGATGATTTTGAATATAAAATTATAGATCATAAACCTAAAAATAAAAAGAAATTATTAATACAATATGGATATGATTTAAATGAAAAAGCCTTAAATAATAATTTTGATCCAGTTATAGGTAGAGATAAAGAAGTTAATAGAATTATAGAAATTTTAACTCGTAGGACTAAAAATAATCCATTATTAATTGGTGATGCGGGTACTGGTAAAACAGCAATCGTAGAAGAATTAAGCAAACGAATAGCTTTTGGAAATGTACCATTAAAACTTAAAAATAAACATATAATTAGTTTAGATATGGCAACATTAGTAGCTGGTACTAAATATCGTGGTGAATTTGAAGAAAGAATAAGAAAAATTTTAAAAGAAGCAACAGATGATGAAGATGTCATTTTATTTATTGATGAAGTACACACTATAGTAGGAGCTGGAGGTGCAGAAGGAGCTATAGATGCTTCTAATATTTTTAAACCTGATTTAGCACGCGGTAAAATACGCTGTATAGGCGCTACTACATATGATGAATATAAAAAATTTATTGAAAAAGATTCAGCACTTGACAGGAGATTTCAAAAAGTATTTGTTGAAAAACCAGATAAAGATAAAGTAGTTAATATTTTAACTAATTTAAAATCCTATTATGAAAATTATCATAAAGTAAATATTTCTGATGATAACATTAAATTAATAGTTGATTTAGCTGAAAAATATATATCTGATCGTAATGAACCAGACCGTTCTATTGATATTTTAGATGAAGTATGTGCAAAAGTAAGTCTAAAAGAAAATGGTACATATAAAAAATATAATAATTATATTAATGAATTAAAAGATATAATTGACAATAAAAATAAAGCAATTATTTTAAATGATTTTGAAAATGTACATAATTATAAAGAACAAGAAAATGAAATAATGTCTAAAGTAAATGATTTAGAAATGAAAATATATAGTGATAGTAATTATAATAATGTTACTAAAAAAGATATTGCACAAGTAATACAATCAAGAACAAAAATACCAGTTTATGAAATTATGAGTGATAAACAAAAGATTATTAATAATATTTCATTAGAAATGAAGAAAGAAATAATAGGTCAAGATTATGCTTGTGATAGAGTAATAAATATTTTAAAAAGAATTAAGTTTGGATATGGACAAAATAGATGCTACTCATTTTTATTTTGTGGACCATCAGGAGTAGGTAAAACTAGTTTAGCTACTTTATTTGGTAAAAAATTAGTTGGTGATGAAAACATTATCAAAATAGATATGAGTGAGTTTTCTGAAGAACATTCAATTTCTAAAATATTAGGTGCTCCTCCTGGATATGTGGGATATGATAGTAATAATACTATATTGGAAGAAATAAGAAAAAGACCAAATGCAGTTATTATATTGGATGAAATAGAAAAAGCTCATCCTAAAATAATTAGTTTATTTTATCAAATACTTGAAGATGGTACAATAAAAGATTCTAGTGGTAAAAAAATTTATTTTAATAATAATATAATTATTATGACTAGTAATATTGGATATAATGAAAAAAAATTAGGATTTAGTAGTAATAATAAATATATTTTAAATAAATTAAAAGAACAGTTTTCTATATCATTTATTAATAGAATTGATGAAATAATTACATTTAATGAAATGAGTGAAAATATAATAGAAAAATTAATTAAAAATAAATTATTAAATATTAAAAATAAGTATAATAAAATAAAAATTAATTTTGATAAAAATACTATAGAAAGTATTATTAAATCATCTAATTATAAAGAATTTGGGGCTAGAAAAATAGATAAAATTATTAGAAATTATATTGAGAATACTATTATAGATGCGATTATTGATAAAAAAGAAGAAGTCAAATTAAAAAAAATAGTAATTAATAATTAAAATAAAGGGACTTGAAATTTAAATATTATCTATGATAAAATTATATTGGTGATAATATGTCTATAGAGGATATTAAGGGGACTCTAGAAAACAATGGTAGTATAAGTGATGAACTTAAAGATAACATTGTAGCATTAGTAGAAATATTTTCAAATAATTTTCCTAATGTTTCGCTAGAGAAGTTGAATAATAATTTAAAAACTTTAAAAATTAAACGTGTAAGTAAATATGTTACAAATGAAGTTGCATACTATAGTGGAGCATCAAATACGTTATATATAAATTATAGTAAAATAACTGATGATGATGATGTTAGACATATTATTATGCACCAATTATTACATATAATTACCTACAATGGTCGTTATTCAGGCTTTAATGAAAATAATTTTTTTAGAGCATTAAATGAAGGATTTACAGAAATAATTACAAATAATATTGTTGGTAATGAAGGCGATAAGACATATTTTGATGATGAAGTAGTTGCTACTAACTTACTTTCAAGTATTGTTGGTGTAGATGTAATGGAGAGATGCTACTTCAATAATGATGCACAGGGATTAATGCAAGAGTTAATCAATGTTGGGGGCGAAATTTAATGAATATTAAAAAAGTAATGGATAAAATGAATTATAATTATGGAAATCCAAATGGGAAAAGTGATTTAGGTGATATTCAGAATATGATGACAGAATGGTTTTATGAAAATCTAACTAAATCATCTTTAAGTATGGAAGCTTCTAAAACTATGATGGATAATTTTGAAGCCAATATATTTGATAATCCAGATATGTTTGATTCAAGCATTGATTATAGTAGTATTAGAGGTTGTAAACACTTTTTTAATGAAAAGAAAGCTAATTATGGTATGTATTTAAATGAACAAAATGAAAATAAAATGAGACTATAAATTAAAATTTATAGTTTTTTTGTAGGATTTTTTAAATTTATTTGGAATAATATACTTAGTACGCAATTGATAAAAATTAAAAATATACGTATAATATAGTCAGGTGATTTATATGAAATATAATAAATATGAAATGAATTCTTATAATTTGCACGTAATTAATACAGATAGATTTAAAGTAAATCGTTTAGTAGTACTTTTTTTAAGGAAGGCTAAAAAAGATGAAATTACTATTCGTAATCTTCTTGGTGATGTTCTTCTTACATCTACTAAAAAATATAATACACTTCGTTTATTAAATATTAAAACAGAAGAATTATATGGTATGCCATATGGTGGTGGTACTATAAATAGCGGAAAATATTCGGTAATGCGTTTTAGTATGGAATTCTTAAATGATAAATATACTTTAGAACCAATATTTGAAGAAGCTATTAATTTTATGATGGATATTATTTTTAATCCAAATGTTACTGATGGAGCATTTGATGAAAAGACATTTGATATATGCAAAACTAATTTAAAAAATTATCTTGAAAGTATACCTGATTATCCAGATAATTATAGTCATATACGTTTGTTAGATGAAATGGATAAATCATCACCAATTAGTTATCATAATGCTGGTTATTTAGAAGATTTAGATAGTATTACTCCTCAATCTTTATATAAGTATTATTTAAGTATGTTAAAAAAAGATATGGTTGATGTATATTTAATTGGTGATGTTAATGAAAAAGAAGTTAAAAAAATAATAGATAGTAAAATGCTTTTAAATTCAGTAAGAAAAAATATAGGTAACCATTTAATAAAACATGATTTATTTAGAAATAAGTATAAAACAATTATTGAATCTAAAGATGTAAAACAAAGTAAATTATTAATAGGATTTAAAATTAAGAATCCTACATTTTATGAACTAAATTATGTTTCAGTAGCATACTCTTATATATTAGGTGGAAGTGCAGATTCATTATTATTTAAAAATGTTAGAGAAAAGAATTCATTATGTTATTATATCAATTCATCAATAAATAGAATTAAGAGTATTATGGTTATTTCATCAGGAATAAAAAAGAAAGACTTTAAAAAAACGTTAGAATTAATAAAAAAAGAATTAAAAAATATGTCACTTGGTAAATTTAGTGATAAATATATAGAAAATGGAAAAGAAATGTATTTGAATGCATGTGATGAAATGTATGATACTCCAACAGATTTACTTAATACATATATCAATAATAATTATTTGCATACGGGTTTAATAGAAGAAAAGAAAAAAGAAATACTTAAAGTTACTAAAGAAGACATAATAAAGTTTTCTAAAAAAATTATTATTGACACAATTTATTTATTAGAAGGAAGTGAACAAGATGATAATTAAAAAACTGGATTATCTAGATGTAGATGTTTATGAAGAAAAACTGGATAATGGATTATTATTATATATTGTTCCTATTCAAAATCGAAATAATATATATGTTACTTTAACAACTAAATTTGGTTCTAATGTTTTAGAATTTATTCCTTTAAATGAAGATAAGATGGTTAAAGTACCAGCTGGTGTTGCTCACTTTCTAGAACATAAGGTTTTTGAACAAAAAGATGGTATTGATCCATTTACATATTTTTCAGAAAGAGGAGCAAATGCAAATGCTAATACATCTCAACATAAAACAACTTATTTATTTTCAGGACATAGTAATATAGAAGATAATATAAACTTTTTATTAGATTATGTTGGTGAACCTTATTTTACTGATGAAAATGTAGAAAAAGAAAAAGGAATTATTATTTCAGAATGTGAAATGTATAAAGATAAATCATATCATAGATGTTATGAAAAAATGCTTGAAAATACTTTTCAAATTGATCCAGTGCGTATACCTGTAATTGGGACAGTAGAAAGCATTAAGTCTATTACTAAAGAAGATTTATATACTTGCTACAATACATTCTATCATCCAGCTAATATGTTTATGGTAGTTACTGGTAATGTAGATCCAAAGCATATTATTAGTGTAGTAAAAGAAAATCAAAAAAATAAGAAATACATTGATTTTAAACCAGTTACTATTAAAAAATATGATGAACCTAAAACTGTATTAAAACAAAAAGATAGTTTTAATATGGATATAACAATTCCAAAAATTATGATTGGTTATAAAATAGCTTTTAAAGATTTTAATATGGATTTAAGAACTTTAAAAGATAATTTGATTATGATATTTGAATTAAACTTTGGAGAAACATCATTACTTAATGAAAGATTGGTTAATCAAAAAATAGTTAATGGTGGTATTGGCTATGATAATGTTTCAACGGATGATTATATGTTAATAACATTAAGTGCTGAATGTATGGATTGTAATTTATTTGAAAAAGAAATTGAAAAACAAATTAATAATTTAACAGTATCTGAAGAAGAATTTATGAGAAAGAAAAAATCTGCTATAGGAAATATAGTCGCACTAAGTAATGATGTATATTTAATGAATAATAAAATAGTAAATAATGTAATTAAATATAATGAAGTAAAATATGATGATTATGAATATATTAAGAATTCGAGTTTTAAAGATTTAGAATATGTCTTAAATAATCTTAATTTAGAAAATAAAAGTATATGTATAGTAAATCCAAAGAAACTTGCAAATAAGAAATAAATATGTTATACTATAGGATAGTTAAGGAGGGCATCTATGAAGGTAGCTTTATTAATTATTAGTTTATTATTAATTGCTATTGTTTTACTACAAAGTGGTAAAGCAGAAGGAGCATCTAGTATTATTTCAGGTGGAAATTTAAATTTATTTGCTCAAAGAAAAGAACGTGGTGGAGAATTATTTATTAGTAGATTAACTTTAGCACTTGGTCTTGCATTTTTAACACTTAGTTTTATATTAGGATTTTAATAAAGGCTCTATGCCTTTTTTCTTTACAAAGATTTACAATATGAATATTGACAAAATAGAATTATTAATCTAAATTAATGATAGGAGGGAATACTTTGGAATTTGATGATAATTCTTTAAAAGAAGAAAATATTAGGAAAGAAGTGGTATTGTTAAGAGAAAAATTAATTAATAGTAATGATCCAGTAGAAATAGATGCTATTAAAGCTAGAGTATTAATGTTAAAACTTTTGCTTAGTAATCTAAAAAATAATAAAATTGAAAGCAAAAAAATATCTTGAATTAAGAACTTTTAGTTCTTTTTTTGTTTGTATAATTAGTTTAATTATTATATAATTAAAAGGGTGGTATAATGAAAGCTTTAATAACTGGAGCAACTAGTGGTATTGGAGAAGCACTTGCAAATGTTTTATATGATATGGGTAGTAATCTTATACTAGTTGGACGTAATAAAGAAAAATTAGAAGAATTAAAAAACAAATTTGGTCGTAAAGCTAAAGTTGTTGATATAGATTTATCTAGTACATATAATTGTATGGAATTATATGAAATTTGTAAAAATGAAAAATTAGACGTTGTTATTAATAATGCTGGTTTTGGTGATTGTGGTTATTTTACAGAGACTAATTTAAATAAAGAATTGGATATGATTAATGTAAATGTTAAAGCTGTTCATGTACTTACTAAATTATTTTTAAAAGATTTTGTTAAACATAATAGAGGTTTTATACTTAATGTGGCTTCTATTGCAGCCTTTGCACCTGGACCACTTATGGCAACATATTATTCTACTAAAACATATGTTGTTAGTCTTACAAAACAAATTAATGAAGAATTAAAAAAAGAAAATAGTAATGTTTATGTAGGATGTTTATGTCCAGGACCTGTGGATACTAATTTTAATAATGTAGCAGGAGTTATTTTTAATGCTAAGGGATTAACTAAAGAGTATGTTGCTGAATATGCAGTTAAACAAATGTTAAAGAAAAAAACAATAATAATACCTGGATTTAAAGTAAGATGTGGATATCTAGGTGCTAAATTATTTAGTGATAAAACTGTTTCTAAATTTATATTTAATGGACAAAAGAAAAAATTAGGTAATGAATAATGTCTTCTATTATTAAAATAAATGATTTATCATTTTCTTATGAAGATAAAAAAATATTTAAAAAATTAAATTTAGAAATAGAACAAAATAGATGGCTTACAGTAGTGGGTGCTAATGGTAGTGGTAAAAGTACTTTAGTAAGCTTAATTCTAGGACTAAAAGAATATGAGGGACAAATATTAGTAGAAGATTTTGATGTTTTAAAAAGCAAAAAATTGATTCGTAAAAAAATAGGTGTAGTATTTGATGATCCTGATAATCAAATAATACATGATATGGTTGATGATGAACTTTCTTTTATACTTCAAAATATGGGATTATCTATATCAGAAATAAATCAAAAAAAAGAAGAAATAGTAAATGCTTTAGGAATTAAAAAAATATTAAAATTAAAACCTAGTGATTTATCTGGTGGTGAAAAATGTTTAGCTGTTTTAGCTGCATCTTTAGTTAAAAATCCAGATATAATTATTTTAGATGAGGCACTTGAAATGCTTGATAATTTACAAAAAAATAAAGTAATTAAATTATTGAAAAATAGATTAAAAGCAGGTGCTACAATTATTAATATTACTCAAGATATTGAAGATAGTTTAATTGGTGATGATATATTATTAATGGATAATGGTAAAGTAATACTTTATGATACAAAAGAATCATTTTTCAATCATGATGAAGAAATTAAAAAGTATAATCTTGAATTACCTTTTATAGTAGATCTATCTATAAAATTAGAATATTATGGATTAACTAATAAAATATATCTTGATATGGAAGAGTTGGTGAATGAAATATGGAAATAATATTTGATAATATTAAGTTCACTTATGAAGGTTCTAATGAAGAAACTATTAAAGGTTTATCAGCTCATTTAAAAAAGAATAGTATAAATGCTATAATTGGTGAAAATGGTAGTGGTAAAACTACTTTAATTCAAACAATAAATGGATTAATTATACCTGATATTGGTGAAATAAGAATAGATGATTTTAGAGTAAAAAAAGGTATTAAAGATTATAAAGATTTAAGATTTAATGTTGGTATGGTATTTCAACTTCCAGAGGAACAAATATTTAATTTAACTGTAGAAGATGAAATTGGTTATACTCTTGATTATTATAATTATCGTCAAGATGAAAAAGAAAAACATATTTTAGATGCCTTAAAAATGGTAGGATTAAATAAAGATTATTTATCAAAAAATCCTCTTTCTTTAAGTCAAGGAGAAAAAAGGAAAGTAGCTATTGCAACTGTACTTGCTTTTAATCCTAAAGTTATAATTTTTGATGAACCAACTATTGGTCTAGATTATAAAACAAAAGAAAATTTAATTAAAATAATTAGATTACTTAAAAATAGATTTCATAAAACAATAATTATAGTATCACATGATGTAGATTTAGTTCATAAATTATCTGATTATATATGTATATTATCGAATGGTAAAATTGTAAAAAGTGGTAGTAAGTATGAAATATTTACAGATTCTAACTTATTAAAAAAGTATCATATTAAAGTTCCAAAAATAATTGAATTTGAAAAATTAGTACTTGAAAAGAAAAAAATAAAACTAGGATATCGTGATGATATTAATGATTTATTAAAGGATATATATAGGAATGCTAAATAATATAACTTTTGGAAAATATTATGATACAAAATCTAGATTACATGATATGCATATAGTAATAAAAATAATTTGTTTATTTGTTATATTGATTTTTACTTATATTTATAGAAATTATCAAAGTTTGCTATTTATTCTAATATTTAATATACTAAGTATGTTTATGAGTAATGTACCTATTAAATATTATTTAAAAAGTATTTGGATTATGAAAATGCTAATACTTTTTATAGTTATCATAAACTTAATATTTGGTGGAGAAATAATAGTTAATGTTTTACAAATATTAATTGTAGTAATTAGTTCATCAATATTTATGTATACATCAAGATATAAAGATATTATTTATGGATTAGAAATTGTATTTTATCCATTAAAAATATTTAAAATAAATCCTAAAAAGATAGCTTTTATTCTTTCTTTAACACTTAGATTTATACCAGATATATTTGTTTTAGCAAGGCAAATATTAAAGGCTCAAGCAAGTAGAGGTATAGATTATTATAATGGCAATTTTAAAGATAAAGTTTTTGCACTAAAATGTATGCTTATACCTTTAGTTATAGGTTCATTTAGAAAAGCATCACATTTTGCTATAACTTTAGAGTTAAAATCATATAATGAGAATAGTATTACTAGAGAAAAGAAAAAATTAAAATTTTATGATTTATATTATTTATCACTTAATGTTGTAGTAGCAATATTATTATTTATAAAGGAAGTGCAATTATGAGATATTTTATGTATTTTTCTTATGATGGTTCAAAATTTAGTGGTTATCAAAAACAACCAAGTAAGAAAACAATTCAGGGAGAACTTGAAAAGGCTTTAAAGAAAATTAATTCAAATAAAACAGTAAGTGTACATGCATCAGGTAGAACTGATGCAGGAGTTCATGCTTTAAATCAAGCTGCTCATTTTGATCTTGATAAAGAAATGGTACCTTCTAAATTAATGTGTTCATTAAATAGTTTGTTACCTGAAAGTATTTATATTAAAAGTATTGAAAAAGTTAATGATGATTTTCATGCTCGCTTTAATGTAAAAGCTAAAGAATATATTTATAAAATAAATATGGGAGAATATAATCCTATTGAAAGAGATTATGTTTTTCAATATAATAAAAGACTAGATGTTGTGGAAATGGAAAGAGCTATGAAATATTTAGAAGGAGAACATGATTTTAAATCATTTACAAAAGCGGAAGAAGAATATGATAGTACAATAAGAACTATAGTTCAAACTAAAGTAATACGTGATGTAAGAAATGTTAATTTAGTTGTTTTAAGTTTTTTAGGAACTGGTTTTTTAAGATATATGGTTCGTAATATAGTAGGTGTTTTAATTGAAATAGGCGAAGGCAAAAGAAAAAGTGAAGATATAATTAAAATACTTAATGCTCAAGATAGAACTGCGGCAGGTAAAACAGCTAATCCGGAAGGATTATATTTAAAGGAAGTATTATATTAAAATGCAATCAGAAAAAATTAAATTAGCTAGTGCATTTGCTAGTATTAAACATCAAAATCAAACTAGAAAAAATGGTTCTCCATATATTAATCACCCTATTAGGGTTGCTGATAAAGTATCAAGTTATACTGAAAAAAATGAAACATTAATTATAAGTGCAGTTTTACATGATACACTTGAAGACACAGATACTACATATGAAGAAATTATAAAAACATTTGGACAAGAAATTGGGAATATAGTATTAGAACTTACTAATGATGATGAAGAAAAACAAAAAAATGGTAAAGAAAAATATTTATCAAAAAAATTAGTAAAAATGAGTGATGATTCTCTTACAATTAAATTATGCGATAGATTAGATAATGTAATGGATTTAGTAAATAGTAATGATTCTAAATTTATGGATAAATATATTAATGAGACAATTAATGTATTAAATTATTTAATAGCTAATAGAGAATTACAAGATACACATATGAAAATAATTACTGATATTAGTTTGGAATTAGGATTATTAACTAAAGATAATGAAGAATACTTGAATAAAACATTAGATTTAATGGCAAAGTTAAATATTCAAGTAAAAACACTTGAAAAAAAGTTAAAAGTGTGGTAATATACCAGTAATGAGAGAGATCTCAGAAGTGAGAATGCAAGCATTTAATGGTTAATGGTTAAGTGTGTACATTCGGGAATCGATGCTTCTAGCTAAAAAGCTAGAAGTTTTTTTGTAAAATAAGAAGAAAAAGGTATATTTTTATTGACTTTTTGAATAAAATTTAGTAATATTTTATTTGGTACATTTATATCCCATTATTAGTAAGGCCTGGGAAACTTTACTAAGAAATAATTAGAAAGGGAATGTTTTATGAAAAACACATTTATGCAAAAAAAAGAAGAGATTAAACGTGAATGGTATGTTATTGACGCTGAAGGTCAAACATTAGGACGTGTTGCTGCTAAAGTTGCTCATGTACTACGTGGTAAACATAGACCAACGTTTACACCTCATGTAGATTGTGGAGATTTTGTTATTGTTACTAATGCTTCTAAGGTTATTTTAACTGGTAACAAATTAGATGACAAAATGTATTACAATCATAGCGGTTATCCAGGAGGATTACGCGAAAGAACTGCACGTACAATGAAAGAAGATTATCCAGTTGAAATGATGGAAAGAGCTGTTAAGGGAATGCTTCCAAAAGGACGTTTAGGACGTCAAATGTATAGAAAGTTATTTGTTTATGCTGGTGCTGAACATCCACATGCTGCTCAACAACCAGTAGAAATGAAATTAAATTAGGAGGGTTTAAATGGCTAATAAGAGAATTTTTATTGGAACAGGACGTAGAAAATCATCTGTTGCTCAAGTTAAAATGGTTCCTGGAAAAGGAAAAATAACTATCAACGGTGTTGACGTTAATGAATATTTTCCATATGAAACAAATGTTATGGATTTAAAGCAACCATTAGTTGCTACTGCTACTGAAGAAACTTTTGATATTGAAGCAAAAGTAAATGGTGGTGGATTTAGTGGTCAAGCAGGTGCTGTTAGACTTGGTATTACGAGAGCACTTCTTGAATATGATGCTCCTAATGCTGAAAGTGAAGATAACTTCCGTAAAAAATTAAAAGTTGCTGGATTTATTACAAGAGATCCACGTGCTAAAGAACGTAAGAAACCAGGACTTAAAGCTGCTCGTAGAGCACCACAATTTTCAAAGAGATAAAATCTTTCAAAACCCATTTTTATGGGTTTTTTTGTGTCTATAAATGACGGGTTATTTTAACAATTTTAAATAAATTTTTCATTAGAAAAAAATAATTAATTTTTTTATTAAATAGTTGGTTTTAAATTTACAAAAACTATTAATAGTGATACAATATATATAATAGAATGATAGGAGGAATAAGAATGAAAAAATTTTTAGTTATTTTATTAGGGGGATTAATATTGACAGGATGTGGAGACAAGAAGAAAGAAGATACTAACAATTCCACAAATGGAGATGCTACAAAAGCACAAGAGAACAGGGAAAAAACTGTAATGCAAGATCAATTATTTGAAGGCCTAGAATTTGTAAATGTAGGAGCAAGTGATGGTGTAATTAAAACAGTTGTAATTAATAATACAGGATATGTATATGAAGGATCTAGATTTAAAATGATCGTTATGGATCAAAATGGTGGTGTTATAGCAGAAGAAGTAGATTCTGTTACAGGCCCAATGGAAACTGGAACAACAATGGAAATTGAAACTAGAACTAGTGCTGATTTATCAATTGCGGCTAGTATAGAATATAGTATTATTAGTGAATAAAATTAGGTGATGTTCATGAAAAAAAGAAAAGGATTTACTTTAATTGAGTTATTAGCAGTTATTGTAATTCTTGCCGTTATTGCACTTATTGCAGTACCTACAATTATGCAAGTAATAATCGGTGCGAAAAGAAATACTGCAATTATTAGTGCAGAAGGATATATTGAGGCAGTTCAAAGAAAAGTAACAATTTCAACAATGATAGAAAATAATGATTATGATGACAGAGAATATGCTTACGATGAAATAGATGTTGAAGTAGATGGTATGATACCAACTGCGGGTACTTATGAATTGTCAGATGGCAAAGTAGCAAACGCTGTACTTTGCGTTAATGGATATACAGTAACATATCAGAATAATGAAACTACTGCTGGCGGAGAGTGTGATCTAGACAGCATGAAGCTTGCTTCAACATTAAAAGTTTCAAAAAATTCTGTTTTTTTGGCATATCCAAATATGGAATTACTTGAAATTGTTGAAAACAAAAGTGATGGAGAAGTAACATGCGTGTCTAGTAATGAAGATGTTGCAATTTGTGAAATAGCAGAAAACAATATAGTGATAAAATCAGGACCGGTAGAAGGACAAGCAACAATAACATTAACTTCTCATGGAAATAATAAATATAAAGATGCAAATGCATCAATTTTAGTGTCAACAGCAAAAGGCTTATTGAATGTAACAGCAAATGGCTATAGTGGTATATATGATGGAAAGGCACATGGAATCAGTGTGATTTCTAGTGGTGCAAACATAATATATGGAACAACAAATGAAATATATGATTTAGGTTCAAGTCCAATGTATGTTGATGCAGGTACATATACTGTATATTATCAAATAACAAAAGCAGGATATAATACAGTAACAGGAAGTAAAACAGTAACAATAACAAAAGCTCAAGGAAATTTGGAATTGGAATCAACTAGTGGAACAATTACCTATGGTGAACAAAAAACAATCAATGTTACATCAACTGGCTTATTGACTGCAAAAGTTTCTGATACAAATATTGCTAGTGCTGAAATTGTTAATGGAAAACTTGTTGTAACAGGCTTAAATGTTGGCTCAACTTATGTAACAGTAACAAGTACAGAGTCAACCAATTATACTGAGATAAGTGCAACATATGATATTAATGTTGTGAAAGCAAATAATGTACTAGTACTATCAAGTAATGTTGGTAGTGTTACGTATCCTAACAGCATTTCATTTGATATTACACAAAATACAAGTGGTGGAGCACTATCATGTACATCAAGTAATACAGCAGCAGCAACATGTAGTATTAGTGGCACAACGGTAACAGTAACAGCAGGAACGACAGCAGCAAGTAGTGTCACAATAACAGTAACAAGTGCCGCAACGACTAACTATAAAGCAGTAAGTGCCGCATATTTAGTAACAAGTGAAAATGGAATGATGACTGTAACAGCAAGTGGTTATAGTGGAGCATATGATGGAAATGCCCATGGAATCAGTGTCTCTTCAAACGGTGCAACAATAAAATATGGCACAGAAGAAGGAATATACGATTTAAACACAAGTCCAACATATACAAATGTAGGAACATATACTGTATATTATCAAATAACAAAAGCAGGATATAATACAGTAACAGGAAATAAAACAATAACAATAAGCAAAGCAACAGGAAGTGTAACAGCACCAACAGCTAAAACGCTTTCATATACAGGAAGTGCTCAGGAATTAATAAATGCTGGATCAAGTACAACAGGAACAATACAATATAAATTAGAATCAGGAGACTATTCAGAAATTATACCAACAGCGATAAATGATGGAACATATACTGTATACTATAAGGTTGTAGGAGATAGCAATCATTTAGACGTAGCCGAAGCAAGTATAAGTGTAACAATAAATAAAGCAGAACTTACATATACTGCAACAGGATATACTGGTATATATGATGGAGAAGCTCATGGAATCAGTGTAGTATCAAACGGAGCTACAATAAAATATGGCACAGAAGAAGGAGTATACAACTTAAATACAAGTCCAACATATGCAAATGCAGGGACATATACTGTATATTATCAAATTATGAAATTGGGCTACACAGTAATAACTGACAGTCAAACTGTGGTAATAAGTAAGGCAGCAGGAAGTGTAATAGCCCCAACAGCAAAGACACTTTCATATACAGGAAATGCTCAAGCATTAGTTAATGCTGGATCAAGTCCAACAGGAACAATACAATATAAAGTTGGTAATGGAAATTATTCAACAAGTATACCAACAGCAACAAATGATGGAACATATACTGTATATTATAAGGTTGTAGGAGATAGTAATCATAATGATGTAGCTGAAAATAGTATAAATGTAACAATAAATAAAGCAACCCTTCCATATACAGCAAATGATTATACTGGAGTATATGATGGAGAAGCCCATGGAATTAGTGTTGTATCGAGCGGTGCAACAATAAAATATGGAACAACGAGTGGAACCTATAATTTTTCTTCAAATCCAACATATACAGATGTAGGAGTACATACTGTATATTTCCAAATAACAAAAGCAGGATATAACACAGTAACAGGAAGTAAAACAGTAACAATAACAAAAGCTGATGGTAAAGTATCATTATCATCAAATACCGGAACAGTAACATATCCAAATAGTACAACATTTGCTATAACTAAAAATATAAGCGGTGGGACACTATCATGTGCATCAAGTAATACGGCAGCAGCAACATGTAGTATTAGTGGCACAACAGTAACAGTAACAGCAGGAACAACAGCAGCAAGTAGTGTAACTATAACAGTAACAAGTGCTGCAACAAATAATTATAATAGTGCAAGTGCTGCATATGTAGTAACAAGTGAAAATGGAGTACTATCTGTAACAACAAACGGTTATAGTGGAGCATATGATGGAAATCCACATGGAATCAGTGTAACATCCAGTGGAGCAACAATAAAATATGGAACGACAAGTGGAATATATAACTTAAATACAAGCCCAACATATACAAATGTAGGAACATATACTGTATACTATAAGGTTGTAGGAGATGGTAATCATACTGATGTAGCCGAAAAGAGTATAA
>JAEETF010000025.1 GCA_016290195.1 Bacilli bacterium
ACCTCCTCTATTTCAATCATTCCATTATTAATTTTAAACAACTTAGAATTTTTAATAATACTATCATCAATATTTTTTAAATCAGTTGTTGTTATTATTGTTTGTATATCCTGATTAATATATTTTAATAACTTATTTTTTTTCTCATCATCTAATTCACTAAATACATCATCTAATAATAATATAGGAATATCTTTCTTTTCTTCTTCAAATATTTTTATTTCCGATAATTTATGAGCTAAAATTGCCATTCTTTGTTGTCCTTGTGAACCAAATTCTTTTAAATTATTATTCTCTATTACATAAATATAATCATCTTTATGAACACCGTATAAAGTACTGCCACTTCTTATTTCTTCCTTATAATTTTTTTTAAACAATTCTAACATTTCTTCTTTATAATTAAACTTCATTTCAAAATTTGGTTTATAAATTATTTTGAATTTATCATAATTACTTATTTCTTTATATATATTTGTACATATATTATTTATTTTTTCAAAATACTTTTTTCTATATCTATATATAATTTCCGATTTATCAATTAAATAACTAGTAACAATATTAAAGTAATTAATATCAATACTTAAATTTAATTTCAATTTTTTTAAGTAATCATTTCTTATTTTTAATAATTTATTATAATCATTTAAAGCAATAATATATTCATTATATAACTGACTAAGTTCAATATTTAAAAATCTTCTACGATCACCAGGTGTACCTTTAATTAAATTTAAATCTTCTGGATAAAAAATAATAATACTAGAATCTTTTATATAATCATTTATTTTTCTTATTTTTTGATTATTTATTTCAAGATTCTTACCTTTTTCATTTATTAATATATTTTGCTCTTTATCCAAAATATCACTTTTAAACTTTCCAGTTATTTTTAAAAACTCTTCACCACTCTTTATAAGATTATTATCAACGTATGGTCTATGTGATTTTGTTAAACATAAAACAAAGATTCCTTCAAGTATATTTGTTTTTCCTTGTGCATTATCTCCATAAATAATATTTAATTTTGGAGAAAAAGATATATCAAGATGTTTATAATTTCTAAAATTTATTAATTCTAAATTCTTTAAAATCATAAAAAATTAATTTTAAGCACAAATAAGAAAAAAAACAGTACATATCGTGTCCTCCTACATACAAATATATTATATCATAAAATGAGGTATTTTTGTACTAAAAAAATAGGTATTACCCTATTTTTCTTTTTCTTAAAATTGAATCCAACCTAGTAGCTCGCATTATTTGATTTTCAAGAACATTAAATGACACATCTAATTCAAGCTTATAACCATTATAAAATACCAAATTAGCTTTCTTTTCACATCTTTTATATTCCATTATATTATTTAATGATATCCAAGAACAATTAGTAATTCTTGGTGATGCTGTTGGAAAAAAAATCATATTTGTTGATTCTTCAATTATAATTGGTGATTTATAAGAAATACCTGTTAATCTTTTAGTACCTTCATATCTTCCATTATAAGAACTTCCAAAATAACTACAACTATTCTCTATTATTTTCATAGCTGGTGTATTTACTATAAAATCTCTTTCTTTTTCAATTATTCTTGAATTATTTTCATCAATGGCAATTACTGCTAATGTTGAATTATTTACTTCATAAATTTCTTCCATAAATTTTCCCCCTTAAATATATAATTCCAAAAAATTACATATTTCCCTACTTATATCATAAATTTTTGTCAAAATTTGATACTTTTTGTTGAAAAAAAAGAACTTTAATAAGTTCTTATAGGTAAAATTAATTCAATTAGATCTTGATTATCACTACTCTTTATTATTATAGGTTTTACTTCTCCATTAAAACAAATAATAACATCATCAGCAGTAAATGCTTTTAAAGCATCCATCATATACTTAGAACTAAATGAAATTTTTATATTTTCTTTATTATTTTTCTTTACAATTATATTTTCCTCTACATTACCTATTTCAGGTATATTAGATGAAATTTTTATTTTATCATCAAATGTTTCAAGATTAATTGTATTTTTATCATCTTGATTTGTTAATAAAGAAGCTCTATCAAGTGCTGTATATAATTCATTTAAATTTAATGATACTTCAAGCATGAATTCTGTTGGTATTAATTTTGCTGTATCTGGATATGTCCCATTTATTAATGTAGTCATCATTATTATATTATCAAATTTAAATATAACTTTATTATTAAATATATGCATTTCTATATCTTCTTCATTATCATTAATTAATTTAACTAATTCATTTAAATTTTTTGTAGGAATAATTATATTAATTAAATTTTCCACATTACAATTTAATTTTATAGTTTTTTTAGATAATCTATAGGAATCAGTTGCTACACATTCCATTACATCATTTTCTATTTTAAAATTAATTCCTGTTAAAACTGGTCTAGATTCTTGAGTAGATGCTGCAAAAGATGTTTGATTTATTATATTTTTAAATATTCTTCTATCAATACATATTGGATTTTTACTAACATCTAGATTTAAATCTGGAAAGTCATTAACATTATTACAATTTAAATTAAATGAAGAATTATCATTATATATATATAACTTTGAATCAACTACTTCTTCAAGATTTACTAAATTGTTAGGCATTTTTCTTATTATTTCATAAATATATTTACCAGATACAACAATAGATCCTGTTTCTACTATTTCTTCTATTTCTTGTCTTGGTATAAAAGTTTTAATAGCTATTTCATTATCTGTACTCATTAAATATAATCCATCACTTGTTAAATCCATTTTAATACAGTTTAGAATAGGAATTAAATTTTTAGTAGATACCCCTTTTATTACATAATTTAAATGTTCCATCAATTTTGATTGTTTAATTTTTAATTTCATATATATTCTCCTTTATTTTTTAATATTATTATTATTATTGTGGAAAATGTGGAAAACTTTTATTTTTTATTTATTTATAATACTTAATCCAAAATAATAATATACATTATATTGTGTAAAAAAAATTTTTTTCAACTATTTTATTTGATTAATAATCTTTTTAATAACTAATTCTAGATTATTATCTTTTTTTATAGCTTTTTTAATTTTATCAACAGAGTGCATAACTGTTGTATGGTCTTTTCCACCAAATTCCATACCTATTTTTGGATAAGATTCTTCACAAGCAACTCTACATATATACATTGCTACTTGTCTTGGGCCAGCAATACTAGCATTTCTTTTTTTACTTTTTAAATCATCTATTGAAATATTGTAAGCATCAGCAACTAATTGTTGAACCATATCTATTTTATTTTTAGATATTATAGTTTTAACAAAATAATCTTTTAAAGCTTCTATTGTTAATTCTAAATCAATATTTACTCCACCCTTCATTGCTGAATAAGCAACAACTCTGGTAATGGCCCCTTCCAATTTTCGAACATCACTATCGCAGTTACTAGCAATATAGTTTTTAACATCTTTAGGAATATCACTAACCATTGCATTTCCTTCAATTTTTTTCTCAATGATATGAAGTCTAAGTTCAAAATCAGGTGGTAATATATTTGTGGTTATTCCCCAGTGAAATCTAGTTTGTAATCTTTCCTCAAGAGCTTTTAAATCATCTGGTGAACGATCGGATGTAATTATAATTTGTTTATTACTTCCATGAAGCTCATTAAATGTGTTGAAAAATTCTTGCTGAGCTTTGTTAGCTATTTGAAGATATTGAATGTCATCAATCATTAATACATCAATATCTCGATATTTTGATTTAAAATATTTAACATCATTTATATTATCGTTTTCTTTGTTCTTACGATATAAATCAATAAAATCATTAACAAATTGTTCACTTGTTACATATAATACTTTCTTTTTTGAATTTTTTATAATATAGTTACCAATTGCGTGCATTAAATGTGTTTTACCAAGTCCACTTTTTCCATATATAAATAACGGATTGTACATCATACCTGGTTTTTCTGCAACCGCAAGAGCAACAGTATGGGCAAATTTATTACTATCCCCTACTATAAAATTATCAAACGTATATTGTGGTTTTAAATTATTTTCATATGTATTTGATGGAATACCAATATTACTAGTATCAATTTCCACATTTTGCTCTATTTCATCATCTATATAGTATTCAAATTGAAAATTAGAACCTGCTACACTAGCAAAGTTTTCCACAATAAAGTCATTATAGTTTTCTTTTAAATGTTTCTTATGAATATGCATAGGAACTATAACTTTAGCAATTCCATCATTTAATGAATGTAATTTTGTTTCACTAAACCATGTTTCAAAAAGCATAGGTGCTATTTCATCTTTTATTTTATCTAAGAAAGATTGCCATATTACATTTAAGTCCATATCCTCACCTACTAACTAACTCACAATTTCATTTTACCTTAAATTTAAACAAAAAACAAACAAAATGTGGAAAAAAATTAAAAAAATAAAAATTTCCACAATAAAAAAGTATAAAAAAATAGTAAAAGTGCAAAAAAAAATAGAAATACACATAGTTATACACATCTAAAATTACTTATTTTTATTAAATTTTTTAAATTATTAACAATAGTTGTGGAAAACTTCTACATAATAATAAACAATGTTATAATTTTTTCCACAATATATGTGTATAAATTAAAAAGAATAGAAAAAATAATTAAAAAATAATGTGGAAAATTAATTTTAATTAAAAATAAAGAAAATGTTTGACATTTAGTATATTTATATATATAATTAAACAAGTAAACAAATGAATTTGAATTTTAGTACAGGAGGTGTCTTGAATGAAAAGAACTTATCAACCAAATAATAGAAAAAAATCTAAAAAAATGGGTTTTTTAGCGAGAATGGAAACAAAAATAATTAATAGTCGTCGTCGTAAAGGACGTAAAGTTTTATCTCATTAATTAAAAGAACGTCACTGATTGGTGACGTTTTAATCTTAATTAGGAGTGAATAATATGAAAAAAATTAATATAATTAAAAAGAATGATGAATTTACTCGTATTATAAAAAATAATAGATCATTTAAATCAAAATACTTTATTATTTATGTGGAAAAAACTGAAGAAGAAATTTATCATTTTGGATTGTCAGTAGGTAAAAAAGTAGGCAATGCTGTTACGAGAAATAAAGAAAAAAGAAGAATTAAATCTATTTTAGATAAATTTATCTTTAAAAAAGGCTTTAATTGTATTATAATTGTGAAGAGGGAAATAGTAGATAAATCTTTCAAAGAAATGGAAGAAGATTTGATATTTGCTATTAAAAAATTAGATATAATAAAGGAGAGTAAAGATGAAGAAAAAAAGTATTAAAGTATTAGTATTATTTGCATTATTATTAACATTAACAGGATGTACAAAATATATAAAAAATGATGGCAAAGTAGTAAAAAATCCAGAAACAGGACAAAGTTTACCACAAAATATTTTATGCCAAGTAGAAGATGAGAAAACTATAGAAATATATAAAGAAAATGGCATCAATATGGAAGATTATCCAAAATGTAGTGAATTTAAAGTTACTAGTGGTGGATATGATGGTAGTTTATTCTCAGCCATATTTGTAAAACCACTTGCATGGTTAATAATTAAATTTGGTATTCTTTTTAAAAACTATGGTGTAGCAATTATACTTGTTACTTTATTAATAAGATTAGCTATGTATCCAATGACAAAGAAAACTGCTATGCAATCTGAAAAGATGAAATATGCGCAAAAAGAATTATCAAATTTGGAAGCAAAATATAAAGATAAAAAAGATCAACAAAGTATGATGCAAAAGAGTCAAGAAATGATGATTATATATAAAAAATATAATATAAATCCTATTTCTGGTTGTTTATTTGCATTAATACAAATTCCACTTTTCTTTTCATTCTATGAAGCAATGAATCGTTTACCAGCAATTTTTGAAGAGAATTTCTTAGGTTTCCAACTAGGAACAAGTCCATTAACAGCTATTCAAAATGGAAAATATTATTACATTATATTTGTTGTTTTAGTGGCAGTAGCAACTTTCTATTCATTTAAATTGAATAGTGGTGCAAGTATGTCACCAGATCAAGCAAAACAAATGAAAATGTTCTCAAAAATTTCAGTAGTTATGATTACAGTTGCAGCTATTACAATGTCAGTTGGTATTCAATTATACTGGATATTCAATAGTACATTCACAATAGCCCAAAATTTATTAGTAAAAAGGATGAAGAAAAATGTTGTTATTAAATAAGTATGTATATGAAGAAAAAAATTT
The DNA here is from genome assembly GCA_016290195.1 of Bacilli bacterium. Taxonomy (GTDB): domain Bacteria; phylum Bacillota_I; class Bacilli_A; order RF39; family UBA660; genus UMGS1045. The sequence goes on from JAEETF010000025.1 coordinate 6,273, forward strand.
AGATAAAGCTTTTGAAAAATTTGAACAAGAAACAAATTTAACAAAGGAAGATGTATTATATACATCAACAGAAGAAAAAGGTGGATTATTAAAATCTTCTAAAGTAATATTAGAAATTGTTAAAAAAGGAGATTTAATTAGTTTTATAAAAGATTATTTTGATAATCTTGCAAATGGATTAAATATTCAAATTAATACTGAAATAAATATTGAAGAAGATATTATTAATATTAATTTAAGTTCTAATGATGCATCTGCCTTAATAGGTAAAAATGGTAAAATGTTAAATTCATTACAAGTATTATTAAGAAAAATGATTGAAGTAAATACAAATGTAAGTCTAAAAATTAATTTAGATGTGGAAAACTATAAGAAAAGAAAAATTAGTTATTTAGAACGTGATATTAAGAAAATAATTAAAGAAGTTTTAAGAACAAAAGTAGATGTTAAATTAGATCCAATGAATTCTTATGAAAGAAGAATAGTTCATAATTTAGTGAGTAATTATGGACAATTAACATCTGAAAGTGAAGGCGAAAGTCCAAACAGATGTGTTGTAATCAAATATATTGAAGGATAAGCATCGCTTATTCTTTTATTTAGGAGGAAAAAAATGTCTAAAAATATTAATCTAGATAATGATTATTATGAGATTGTAAAAGATATTATAGAAACAGATGAATTTAAAAAAAGAAAAAATTATCGCCATCATGGTGAAATAAGTGTTTATGAACATTCATTAAGTGTATCTATATGCTCATATAATTTTGCACGAAAAATTAATTCTATTTTTAGAAGAGAAATAGTAAATGAAAATAATATGGCAATAGCTGGGATTTTGCACGATTTTTATTATAATGATTATACAAAATCTAAAGAAAAAAAGAGTTTGTTTAAAAAACATGGATTTGTGCATGCAAGAGAAGCATTGGAAAATTCAAGAGAAAAATTTCCACAATATATGAATGATCATATTGAAAATACAATTTTAAGACATATGTTTCCTTTAAATATTACACCTCCTAAATATATTGAAGGCTGGATAATTGTCTTTGTTGATAAAATAGTATCTTTAGAAGTTTTTCCATACTTAATAAAAAAATTAGTAAGGAGTATATAATATGGATGATACAATAGCTGCGATTTCAACATCATCTGGTGTTGGAGCAATTTCGATAATTAGAATAAGTGGTAAAAATTCTATTGAAATAGTAAATAATATAACAAACATAGATTTATTAAAAAAAGAAAGTCATACTATTAATTATGGCTTTATTTATGATAAAGAAATAATGATTGATGAAGTATTAATAACAATAATGAAAGCTCCAAAAACTTTTACAAAGGAAGATGTTGTAGAAATTAATTGTCATGGTGGAGTAGCAGTAACTAACAAAATATTAGAAATACTATTAGAAAATGGATGTCGTCTAGCAGAACCAGGTGAATTTTCAAAACGTGCATTTTTAAATGGAAGAATAGATTTATTAGAAGCAGAAGGTATTATGGATATGTTAAATGCTAAAAATGAATCAGCTCGCCGTTTAGCCATGAATAATATTAATGGTAATTTATCAACTAAAATAAGAAATATAAGAGAAAAATTAATTCAAATGTCAGCAAATATAAGTGTTAATATTGATTATCCAGAATATGATGATGTTAAAGAAGTAACAAATGATAATATTTTAGCTGAATTAAATGAAGTTGAAATAAAAATTAATGAATTAATAAAAGAAAGTAAAAATGGTCAAATTATAAAAAATGGTATTAATACTGTTATTATAGGAAAACCAAATGTAGGTAAGAGTAGTTTACTTAATTTATTACTTGACGAAGATAAAGCAATAGTAACTGATATTCCTGGTACAACAAGAGATATAGTAGAGGGAAATATTAATTTTGATGGTATTTTATTAAATATAATAGATACTGCTGGAATAAGAGAAACTGAAGATATTGTTGAAAGCATTGGTGTAAAAAAAAGTTTAGAATATATTGATAAAGGTGATTTAATAATTTATTTATTAAATAATAATGATGAATTAACTAATGAAGATTATGAAATATTAGAAAAAATAAAAAATAAAAATCATATAATTCTTATTAATAAAATAGATTTAGATAATAAATTAGATAAATCAAAAATAAATGAAGAATATATTGAAATAAGCGTAAAAGAAAAAATAGGTCTTGAAAAATTAAAAAATACTATTAGAAAAATGTATGAACTTGAGAAAATTGAAAATAGTGATTATACATATTTATCTAATGTTAAAGATATAAACAATTTAAAAGAATGTTTAAATTTAATTAAAAGTATAAAAGAAAATATAGAAAATGATATGCCAATTGATATTATTGATATAGATATTAAACATATTTGGGAAATACTTGGTTTAATAACTGGTGATACATATGATGAAGAATTTTTGGATGAGTTATTTAGCCGTTTTTGCCTAGGTAAATAAAGAAGAAGGTGTCATAATGAATTATGAAATAATAGTAGTAGGTGGAGGCCATGCTGGTTGTGAAGCTGCATTAGCGTCAGCAAGAAAAAATCATAAAACATTACTAGTAACAGGAAATATTAAAAATATTGCAGATATGCCATGTAATCCATCAATAGGAGGATCTGCAAAAGGAATAGTAGTAAGAGAAATAGATGCTCTTGGTGGTGAAATGGGTAGAAATGCCGATAAATCATTACTACAAATAAAGATGCTTAATAATAAAAAAGGTCCAGCCGTTCAAGCGTTACGTGCACAAGCAGATAAAATAACTTATCCACAGGAAATGTTAAAAACACTTCAAAATGAATCAAATTTAGATATAAAAGAAGAACTTGTAAAAGATTTAATAGTCGAAAATAATGTTGTAAAAGGTGTTATTTTAGAAAATGAAGAAAGAATAAGTAGTAAATGTGTTATTTTAACAACTGGTACTTATATGAAAGCAGATATACTTGTTGGAAGTACACGTCATAGAGAAGGTCCACATGGAGAAAAACCAAGTAATTATTTAAGTGAAAACTTGGAAAGATTAGGATTTACAATCAAAAGATTAAAAACAGGAACTCCACAAAGAATAGCTAAAGATAGTATAGATTATTCTGTATTAAAAATGGAACCAGGTGATGATTGTTACCATACATTTAGTTTTGATAACAAAATATATTATGATAAAGAAAAGCAAGTTCCTTGTTATTTAACATATACAACAGATGAAACACATAAAATTATTAGGGAAAACTTAAATAAATCAAGTATGTATGGTGGTTTAAGTGATATAAGAGGTATAGGTCCAAGATATTGTCCATCAATTGAAGATAAAGTAGTAAGATTTGCTGACAAAGAAAGACATCAATTATTTTTAGAGCCAGAAAGTTTATATTATGATGACATATATTTACAAGGTTTTTCTACAAGTATGCCTCATGAAATTCAAGAACAAATGGTTCATTCGTTACCAGGTCTTGAGAATGCTAAAATACTTAAATATGCATATGCTATTGAATATGATGCAATTTATCCAACTCAGTTAAAACAATCACTTGAAACAAAATTAATAGAAAATTTATTTACTGCAGGTCAAATAAATGGTACTAGTGGTTATGAAGAAGCAGCATGTCAAGGATTAATAGCTGGTATAAATGCCGCATTAAAAATAGAAAATAGAGAACCACTCATTTTAAAAAGAAATGAGGCATATATTGGTGTATTAATTGATGATTTAGTTACCAAAGGTATAAGAGATCCTTATCGTTTACTTACTTCAAGAGCTGAATATAGATTATTATTAAGAAGTGATAATGCGGATTTAAGATTAAGTAAGATAGGTTATGATTTAGGGCTTTTACCAGCTGAAAGATATAAAAAACTAGAATCTAAAAAACAAAAAATAGAAGAAATGCTAGAATTTTTGAAAAATAATAAAATTACACCAAAAGAGGAGATAAATAATAAATTAATAAGTTTTAATTCTAGTCCTATTAAAGATGGTATAAAATTATATGATTTATTAAGACGTCCTGAAATAAGAATGGAACATATAAAAGAATTTATAGATATTCCATTTGATGAAGAAGTTATTGAGCAAGTTGAAATAAATATTAAATATGAAGGATATATTAAAAAAGAAGAAAAAGAAGCAGAAAAAATGCTTACTTTAGAAAATAAAAAGATTCCAGAAAATATTGATTATTATAGTATTCATAATTTGGCTAGTGAAGCAAAACAAAAATTAACTGAAGTAAAACCAACATCAATTGGCCAAGCATTACGTATAAGTGGTGTTAATCCAGCAGATATATCAATATTAAGTATTTATCTAAAGAAAAATCATAATTATGAATCTTAATGAATTTATAATTGAATTAAAAAAAATAAATATTGATGTAACTGAAGAACAATTAAATCAATTAAATGAATATTATATATTATTAGTAGAATGGAATCAAAAGGTTAATTTAACTAGAATTATAGATAAAGAAGATGTTTATTTAAAACATTTTTATGATAGTGCTACTTTAAATAAGGCAATTAATTTAAATGAAATCGACAATTTATGTGACTTTGGCACAGGAGCCGGTTTTCCAGGAATAGTTATTAAAATATTATTTCCCAACATAAAAATTACTCTTGTGGATTCATTAAATAAGAGAGTTAATTTTCTTAATGAAGTAATCAATAAATTGAATTTAAAAGATATTGTAGCAATTCATACAAGAGTTGAAGATTTTGCAAAAAATAATCGGGAAATATTTGATGTAGTAGTTGCAAGAGCAGTAGCTAAATTAAATATATTAATAGAATATGCAACTCCTCTTGTCAAATGTGAAAAATATTTTATTGCAATGAAAGCAAATATAGATGAAGAATTAGAGGAAGCAAAATCTGCTATAGAAAAGCTTCATCTTTCTTTAAAAAATAAAGTTGAATTCAAATTACCAAAGGAAGAAAGTATAAGAAATATTATTGTTTTTCAAAAGAAAAAGCGTACTGAATTAAAGTATCCACGTAGTACTAATGAGATAAAGAAAAGATTATTATAATCTTTTTTTTATTTTGGGAAATAATTTGTTGCAATATTTCCCAAAATATAGTAATATATATTATAGAATAGAAAGATAGTTGGTGGTTGATATGAAGGAAGGCAAAAACGTAATACAAATAAATCTTAATGATATATTACCAAATCGTTTTCAACCAAGAATAAAATTTAATGAAAAATCAATTGTTGAATTATCTGAATCAATAAAAGAACATGGTGTTATTCAACCAATCATTGTTCGAAAGATAAGTGATAAGTTTGAAATAATAGCAGGTGAAAGAAGATATAAAGCAAGTGTATTAGCAGGTAAAACTGATATACCAGCAATTATAGTTGATTTGAATGATAAAGATAGTTCAGAAATTGCTCTTATTGAAAATGTTCAGAGAGAAGATTTAACTGCAATTGAAGAAGCTATCTCATATCGAAAAATTCTTGATATGGGATATTTAACACAAGAAGCATTAGCTAATAGACTTGGCATTGCTCAATCAACAATTGCAAACAAAATTAGATTATTAAATCTTGATGATGATGTCCAAGAAGCTTTACTGGATGGTAAAATTTCAGAGAGACATGCTAGATCTTTATTAAAATTATCTCCATCTTTACAAAAAAAGATGCTTGATAAAATAATAAGTGAAAGATTAACGGTTAGAAAGACTGATGAGGTGATAAATGATATGTTAAAAAATGAAACTGTTTTAGATAGCTTAAATGCAAATGTTTCAGATATGACTCCAACAAATGATGTAGTAGTTGCTCCAAGTGAAAATCCATTTTTACTAAATAATATGTCATCACCATCATCTCCAAATGTTGAAGTTTTAGATTTAGGTTATGCAGATATAAAAGCACCAAATGCAAATATTCCATCAAGTCCTATAATAGAAGATGATGTAGTAGTGCCACAAATGCCAGTTCAGAAAGAAATTCCAGCTATGAGTCAACCAGCCGAAGTGATTCCACAACCAGTGGCATATTCCACTTCAGTTGAAATGGCGCCACAAATACCAGTTCAGGAAGAAATTCCAGCTATGACTCAACCAGCCGAAGTGATTCCACAACCAGTAGCATATTCCACTTCAGTTGAAATGGCACCACAAATGCCAGTTCAGGAAGAAATTCCAGTTATGATTCCAACTCAGCCAATAATTGAAGATAATAGTTCATTTGAAGGTCCTTCACCAATGCCTATTCCAACAGCACCAATTCAAAAAATAAGTGTAGAAGAACCAATTCAAGAAGAAGTACATCAAAATAGATTTTTTACAATGATGGCTCCACAACCAGAGGAGATACCTGTTCAAATAGATAATTCAGTTATGAATAATCAATCTGAAAAAGTTGTTCCACCAGTAGAACTAGCAGTCCCTGATTCAAATTTAAACATATTTGATTCAAGTGCAATTAATAATCAACAATTTGTTCCAACACAACAAGTAAGTATCACTCCTGAAACAGTAGCACCTATTCAACAAATTCCAGTTGAAAATAATATATTTAATGCTGCTCCAGTATATCAAAATGCAGTACCTACTCCAGAGATGCCTATTCAAAATTTTGAACAGCCAGTAATTGAAGATAATTCAGATGATACTGAAATAGAAGATACACCAATTGATATTGTAGAATCAGATGAACCAATAATTCAACAAGTAGTTCCTTTAACTGTAGATCAACCAATGATTCAAACAGTACCAGTTCAAGAGGAAAGTTATAACTTAAGAGATGTTATAAATAAAATGCGTAAATGTGCAGATGAAATAGAAGCGATGGGATTTGAAATAGACACTGAAGAATTTGATTTTGATGATATGTATCAAGTAATATTTAAAATTAAAAAGTAAGTGTAACTTACTTTTTTTATGAATAATAATAATATAGATTCAATACTTGAAAAATTATCAAAATTAAAATATCGTGGTTCTTTTCATTTAAATAAAAAAATGAAAGAATATGTAAATAAAAAAGGAATAGAAGAAATAAGAAAACATGCTGAAAAAATAATTTTTGAAAGAATTAGTCCAGCAGTATTAAATAATGATGGCAAACAAACACCATATCGTCAAGTTCATCCAGTATTTATTGCTCAACATGCATGTGGTTGTTGTTGCAGAGGCTGTATAGAAAAAATCCATCATATTTCAAAAGGAAAAGAATTAATTCCTGATGAATTTAATTTTATTATCAATTTATTAATAAAATGGATAATTAAAGAATGTCAAAACGAGGTGAAAAAATGAATATTAATGAAGTAGAAAAAGCTAGAAAGAAAGCTCTTTATCCAATAATTATTTGTAGTTTATTAGATTTAATATTACTAAGTATTAATATAATTTATCCACATTTAGTATTTTTTGTAGTACCGCTTGGAATAACAATAATAACAATGATAATAGTACCAGAACGCATAAATAATTTTAGAAAAAATTATTTTATATATTTAATGCTTGTTGATATAAAAAATACAGAATGTTTGAAAAAAATAGAATATCAACCATCAACAGGTTTCCCATATCATAAAGTATATAATTCATATGCAATGACAGATGGTGATAAATATAAATCTTCGAATTATGTATTATGTTCATCTGATAACATAAAGCTTGAACAAGCTCATATTACTATATCAAATATAAATAATACATATTTAGGCCCAAAAACATATGATATTTGTTTTAAAGGTGAATGGTTAAGATTTACTTTACCAAGGGCATTTAAAACTAATTTATATATATATCAAAAAAATTTTAGAAATATGATAAAACTATCAGTTGTTGGAAAATTTTATAAACAAGTAACATCTAATTTTATTGAATTTGATAATAAGTTTATTATTAGAACTAATAATGAAAAAGAGTATTTAAAAATGTTACAATTAGTAATGCTTGAAGTATTAGAAATAAGGAAAAAGATAAAGGGTAAAATGATGATTTGCTTTAGAGACAACTATATTTATTTAGGTATTGATAGATATGATGGTATAGTTGAAAATCCTAGTATATTTCATAAATATACTGAGCAAGATAAAGAATTAAAACCAACAGGTATTGTATCAAAGGTATTTGAAATTGTTGATAACTTAAAAATAGATTCAAATTTATTTAAAGACATAGAGGAAAAGAAGGAATTATAAATGAATGCATTAAAAAAATTAATTACTATATTTATAGGAATTATACTTACTATTACTTTATTTTCGTCTTCAGTAGTTTTAATAATTAAAAATTTATTCGAAAAACAATTAGTATCTAATGTTCTTAAAGAAGAAATAATAGTTTCATATTCAAAAAAGGTAACTGATGATGAAAAAGTAGAACAATTAGAAAATTTATTGGAAGATAAGGAATTAAAAAAATTAGCACAAACTGTTATTGATGAATACATTGATGTTATGTCAGGAGATAAAGATAAAATTAGTTATGAAACAGTTGATAAAATAATAGATTTTGTTGTTAATCATAAAGAAAATCTTGAAGAAATTACTGGAGAAAAAGTAAGCGTTGAAGAAATAAAATCTGAAAAAAATAGAGAAAAATTATATGAAAATTTAAATAATAATATTAATCAAATAGAAGAAGAAACGAATGAATTAGAAATAGCTGCTAAAGCATATAATATAGTGACTTCTTCAGGGGCATTAACATTTGTAATAATTGTTGTAATTGTGTCAGTAGGAATGGTGATTTTAATAAATCAATCTATTCGTACAGGCCTTACAATGCTTGGTGTTATATCTATTATACTTGGAATAAATCATTTATCATTTTATGTATTAGTTGAAAGTTTACTTTCTGTTACAAAAATTAATATTAATAATAGACCAATAAATATAAATGTAAGCATTATTTTAATTGTAGGAATTATTTCCTTATTATTAGGGATAATAATGTTAGTTAGTAAAAAATTTATACCTAAAAAAGAAAATGGCACTACTCAAATGAATAGTGAAATAAAGGCCAGTTAATGGCTTTTTTTAATACTATTGTAATTTGTCTTTATTTTTGTTAAAATTATATCTAATTATGAAAAGGAGGAATTTAATGAAAAATAAATTTAAATTAGTAGCTCCTTATAAACCTAGTGGAGATCAACCAGAAGCAATAAATAAATTAGTAAATGGAATTAAAATTGGTGAAAAAAATCAAGTTTTACAAGGTGTAACTGGTAGTGGTAAAAGTTTTACTATGGCTAATGTTATTGAAAAAGTTGGTAAACCTACCCTAATACTTGCTCACAATAAAACTCTTGCTGGACAGTTATATAGTGAAATGAAAAAGTTTTTTCCAGAAAATAGAGTTGAGTATTTTGTTAGTTATTATGATTATTATCAACCAGAAGCATATGTAGCTAAAACAGATACATATATTGAAAAAGATTCTTCAATTAATGATGAAATAGATGAATTGCGTCATTCAGCAACAGCAGCTCTTTTAGATCATGATGATGTTATAGTAGTTGCAAGTGTCTCTTGTATATATGGTATAGGAGAAATTGAAGAATATCGAAAAAAATTATTAGTTTTAAATGAAAATGAAACAGTAGATCGTAATTATGTTATGGAAAAACTAATAGATATGCTTTATGAACGAAATAATATTGATTTAAAAAGAGGAACTTTTCGTGTTAGAGGTGATGTATTAGAAATAATTCCAGTTGGTGAACATTCTAAAGGAATACGTGTTGAATTCTTTGGTGATGAAATTGATAAAATATATGAATTTGATACTTTAACTGGAAAAATAATCCAAGAAAAAAATAGTGTATCGATATATCCAGCAAGTCACTTTGTAACAAGTGATGAAAAATTGCAATTAGCAATCAAAAATATAAAAGAAGAACTAGAAAATCAACTTGCATATTTTAAACAAGAAAATAAATTATTAGAATATCAACGTTTAATGGAAAGAACAAATTATGATTTAGAAATGCTTTCTGAAACTGGTTTTTGTCATGGTGTTGAAAATTATTCACGCCATTTAGCTCTTAAACAAGCAGGAGAAACACCTACTACATTATTAGATTTTTTTAAAAAAGATTTTATTTTATTTATAGATGAATCTCATGTTACTTTGCCCCAAGTAAGAGCTATGTATAATGGAGATAGAATGCGTAAACAATCATTAGTTGATTATGGTTTTAGACTTCCAAGCGCTCTTGATAATAGACCATTAAAATTTGAGGAGTTTGAACAAAAACTAGATAATGTAATTTATGTTTCAGCAACACCTGGTGATTATGAATTAGAAAAGTGCAATTATAAAGTAATTGAACAAATTATACGTCCAACAGGACTTTTAGATCCAAATATTGAGGTAAGAAAATCAAAAAATCAAATTGATGATCTTGTTGAAGAAATAAATAAATGTAAAGAAAAAAATGAAAGAGTATTAATTACTACTCTTACTATTAGAATGTCTGAAGAATTAACTGATTATTTAAAAAAATTAGATATTAAAGTCGCATATCTTCATAGTGAAATAAAAACATTAGAAAGAATGAAGATAATTAGAGATTTAAGAATAGGAAAATACGATGTCATAGTTGGTATTAATTTATTAAGAGAAGGACTTGATATACCAGAAGTAAGTTTAATAGCTATATTAGATGCTGATAAACAAGGATTCTTAAGAAGTACAAGAAGTTTAATTCAAACAATAGGAAGGGCAGCTAGAAATTCTAATGGTAAAGTAATTATGTATGCAGATACTATTAGTGATTCTATGAAGGAAGCAATTAATGAGACAATGCGTAGAAGAAATATTCAAAATAAATATAATGAAGAACATGGTATAATACCTAAAACAATTATTAAAGAAATTAGTGAGATAATTACCAATAATAAGGAAGTTAATGATAAAGGTGAAATTCAAATGACAAAAGCTGAGAAAAAATCATTAATAATCAAGATAGAAAAAGAAATGCATGATGCAGCTTCAAGACTAGATTTTGAACGTGCTACTGAATTACGTGATATTTTATTTGAATTAAAAGCAAATAATTAAAAAATGTGTTATAATAAAAGAGGTGACTTTATGAAAAAGAAGACTAAAACTATTAAAGTATTAGATGCAATAATATCTATAATTATTTATTCTATAATATTGATAACAGTATCTCTTATATTTGATGATACAGTATATATTGATAACGCTTATTATGGTGTTTATAGCTTACTTGCTTCTTTTATAATATATATACTAAATAGAACTGTAAAACCAATACTTGTTTGGATTACAATACCTATTACTGCAATAACTTTTGGTTTATTTTATCCTATGATAAATGTATTTATATTAAAAATAACAGATTGGATACTTTTCTCTCATTTTGAAATAAAAGGTATTATTATTCCATTTTTTGTGGCCATTATAATATCTATAACACATATAATTATGGAGCATTTTGTAAATAAGATATTGGAGGCTAAATAATGAATAGTGTCTTAATTGATTTAGGATTTATAAAAATATATTGGTATTCTTTCTTTATTTGTGTGGGTTTTGTTTTAGGCGCAATACTTGCTTTAAGAGAAGCCAAGAAAAAAGGAATTTCTAAAGATGTAATGTTAGATTATTTCTTTTATTTAATACCGATTGTTATATTAGGAGCCCGTTTATATTATGTATTGTTTAATTTTGATAATTATCGTGATAATTTAATAGATATTTTTAAAGTATGGGAAGGCGGATTAGCTATTCATGGAGGAGTAATAGCTGGTATCATATGGACTTATATATATTCTAAAATTAAAAAGATTAATTTCTTTTTAATCACTGATATAATGGTTGTAAGTTTAATTCTTGGCCAAGCAATTGGAAGATGGGGTAATTTCTTCAATCATGAAGCACATGGTCCTATGATTGAACTAGCTACATTACAAAAAATGAATATACCACAATTTATAATAGATGGCATGTTTATAAGAGGTAATTATTATGAACCTACTTTCTTTTATGAATCAATTTGGTGTTTGTCTGGATTTATAGCCCTAGTAACGCTAAGATTAACTAAAAAATTACGTATAAGCAATTTAACATCATTTTATTTAGTATGGTATTCTATTGGTAGATTTTATATAGAATCATTAAGAACTGATAGCTTGATGTTTTGCGGTTTAAAAGTTGCTCAAATAATTTCTATTTGTGCAATTATTGCAGGAATAATAATATTTATATTTTCATTTAAAAAAAAGAATAAACTTTATTGATAAGTTTATTCTTTTTAATAGACAAAAATATAGAAAAAATGGTATACTTTAGTGTAGGATAGATAAATAATAAAGATAAGGTGATAGCGATGAAAAGAAAAGGATTTACTTTAGTAGAATTATTAGCTGCCATTTTAATTATTGGAATAGTAGCATTAATTTCAGTGCCAATATTTAATTCGACAGTTAAAAATTCAAAAAAATCAACTTTTCAACAGAATGCTGTTAACATATTAAAAATGGTACATATAGAACGTAACAACGATGGTAAGACTAATGATAGCGATATTGTTGAAGAATATATAATAAGTTCAGCTGATAATGCTGTTTATTTTAATGGTGAAAAAATAAGTACAGATTATGATGGAAAAATAGATGGAGATGGTGTTGTAAGTATTGATAGTGATGAAAGAACTGCAATACTATATTCAAATAGTGAATGGTGTGCTTATAAGTTTTTTGATGACACAGATGTTAAAATAATAGATGGTAATTGTGATTCAATTATGACTAATTGCAATAATCCAGAAATAATTATCAATCCAGAAAACAAATGGTCACAATATAAAGTAGTAAGTACAAATTTTATTAGAGGTATATGTGGAAGTGTAAAATATAGTCTTAATGGTGAAAATTATGAGGAATATAGAGGGCAAGTTGAAATAAGAACGAATAATACTAATTTTTCTCTAAAAACGATTAAAAATGACAATTCAGAAATAATTAGAACGGCTCAAATTACAAATATTGATACAACAGCTCCTACAAATGTAAGTGCAAGTGTTTCAATAGATAATTCAACGCTTACAATCGTTGGATATGCATCAGATTTAGAAAGCGGAATATCAGCATATGCATTTAGCCTTGATGATGGGAAAACATGGTCATCTTATCAAGAAACAAATACATATACTATTACTAATCCAGAAAACAAAACATATATGATAAGAGTAAAGGCTTATAATGGTACATATAATAGTATAGGTGCTCAAGAATCACTTGGTGCTTCAATATCTGATGCAGTAATTACAACAATTCCATCTTGTCCACTACCAACATTTAGTGTTACACCAGCTGCAAATATTTGGACACAAAAGAAAATTGTTACGATAGATTATCACAATTCAAATAATAGTGAATGTGTAGGTAGTTATAGCATAGATGGTGGAGTAACATGGCAAACAGGTAATTCTGTTATATTTACTGGTGAAGGAAATATAAGTGCTAAAACTGAGAAAAACGCAAATAATAAAAATATTAACAATTTAAGCATAATAAATGTTGATAATACTAAACCAAATTATGTGAATTTTTCATACAGTAGAACAACAAATAGTATTACAATAATACCAACTGCTATAGATTCAGAAAGTGGAATATGGGGTTACGAATACTATTTGGATAATGAACTTCGTGGAACATCAAGTGATCCAACATTTACTTTTACAAATCTTTCTACAAATGTAAAAGACACGTACGATGTAAAAATAGTTGCTATAAATAATGCATATCAAAATACTCCATCGGAAGATAAAAATAAATTGATAGGTTCGCTTGAATCAGAAACTAAAAGTATTAAATTATTGGTATGTCCAGCTCCAACATTTAAGGTGGAACCAAGTGGTAGTGAATGGGTTCCTTCAAGAACAGTGCATATTCAATATGGTAATGTAAATGGTTGCATAGGTTCTTATAAAAAAGATGATGGACAGTGGACAAGTGGTGATACTGTGGTATTCACTGCCAATGGTCACTTGGATGCTAAAAATACTGATGGTACAAATGAAGTACATGCAATTTCTTCTATTGAAATAATTAATGTTGATTCAGTACCTCCAACATTTACTAGTTTATCAGTTGAATCTCCATTAACAGGTAGTTATCCACAAGGCGAAAAGATAAGAATAGCAGCAACATTTAGTGAGAATGTTTATACTAGTGATAAACAATTATTATCTACTGATATTTCACAAGCTCCAAATCTAAGTATAAAAATTGGATCAGGTTCTGTAATAAATGTACCTAAAAAATCTGTAAGTGGAAATAAAATTATTTATGAATATCAAACAACAAAAGATGATCTAGGAGTAGTATCACTAGTATCATTTAGTGGAACAATTTATGATAGAGCTGCTAATAATTTAACAGTTACTACTCCAACTAGTGTAGGTGGTTTACCTATTACAATTGAAAAAAATATTCAAATAGCAACAAGTGGAAATTCAAAAGTAGTGATTTCTTCGCCTAAATTACCATCTGGTGGTGATTGGGTATTTGAATATGCTATAGATGGAACAGATTTTTATCCAGCCACAAATCCTCAAGAACTATCACCAATTGCTAGTACCACTATATATGCTAGATATAGACAAACAGGTACTAATTCTACTTCATTACCTGTAGTTACTTGTGAAACTGAATATCAATTTATTTCAGGAGATACACGTACAGTAATGCTAGATGATTTTATTGGTAAATTTGTCACTAATTTTGTTTCAAATAATGGTTATTCTAGATGGAGAATATTTGGGGTATATGATGGTGCAGTGTGGTTGATACCAGAATATTATATTCCAACATCACAAATTAATAATAATTGTTCAGAATACTGGAGTAGTTTTGAAGGAGTAGCACTTGACACAGATTGTTTCCATATAGTTAACAACTATGTTATAAAGAATAATACTATGTGCGATGGTAGTTGTTTAAGCTATGGTTTTACTAAACAAGCCGTATGGTCAAGATTAATTGATAATACATTTACTGACTATATTCAAGGAGCAGCACAGGGTGATTTATTCATATCGTCATATAATAGCGTGGAACATACTCCAGGCTATAGACAAAAATTTGAACAATTAGGAATTATTGCTACAACATCACCTACTTCCGACAAAATAGATCCAAATGATTATAAAAATAATAATGATGGAAGTAACTATGGATTATGGGCTATAGATTCACAAACAAACGCTTCAGCTTATTTCCTATATGATTATTATGGTGGTAGTCATTATGCAATATGGAATGATGGCCATATGGCCCCAACTGATACAGATGCAAGTAGAGAAAATTCTGGATATTCACCAAATCCAGTTGGAATAAGGCCTGTTGTTAAATTAAAAAACAATACTAAATTTACTAAGCATGTTGACGAAAATGATATAATCACATATACAATTGAATTAACAAATGAATCTGCTAAGCCAACAGTTGATTTTACAATGTCTCATGCGGGTTCTATCGTAACATCTGGTTCCAATGTATATGGTGAAGTTACAGTAGTGGCAACATGTAATAATCCACTTAATAATGGTATTAAAAAATATAATATTGAAGTATATGATGGTGAAACTTTAAAAACTTCTACAAATAATTCAACGATTACATTTGATGCTTCAACATTTACTACTAATAATATAAATATAAGTGCTACGTGTACTACTGCAACAGGTATTAATAGTGATTCAAAAACAGCAATCTTATATAAAGTTGCTCCACCAGCTCCAACAATTGATTACACAATTACTTATGGTGGACTAACTATACCATCAGGTTCAACAGTTAATGGAACAGTAACTATTAATGCTGTATGTAATAATCCATATGGCTATAATACGAGGGCATTTAATATTGAAATCTATGATGGAACAACATTAAAATCAAACTCATCAACTTCTACGGCAACTTTAGATTCTAGAACATTTACAAGCAATAATATAAATATAAGTGCAACTTGTACATCTACTACAGGTGTAACAAGTGTACCAAAAACGGCAACTTTAGTTAAAGGAGCTGAAGCAGAGACAACAACTTGTGAAATAATTCAAGGACGTTGTGCACCTTTATGTAACAATGAAAAATCAATATATATTACTAATTGCAATAATTTGTGTGGAAATGATCCAAATTATCCCGAATGTTCCGACTGTTCATCTTTCGGAGAAACACAACGTATAAGTTGTATGTCAACATGTATGTCGTCATTAGGTGAAGATTATAATTTGTCATGTACAATCGGTGGATCTTCTTCAAGTGATGAAGCAACTTGTTCGCAAATAATTTCTACATGTTCTGTTAATTGTTCAAATGCTGGTTCAAGTTGTTATAGCGCTTGTTCAGCAGCCGGAGCTTCAAATTGTTCTAGTTGTAGTAATGCAGTTTATTCATGTTTGAATTCTTGTGTAAAATATAGAGCTCGTGCAAGTGAGATAGAGTGTGAATACTCTGTTTCAAGTGGAGGTTCTGATTCTTGTGGCGCAGATGCTATGGAAAGATGTCAACAACATGAAGCAGGGCAATCTTGCTGGAATGTTTCTGAGTCACCAGATGGAAGCCAGCATGTTGAATATGGTGGCAGTGTTGAATGTAGATGCCTTGATGGTTCTGTAGTACCAGTTTGTAATTAAGGAAAACACATTTTATTGTGTTTTTCTTTTTAATAATTAAGAAAATATAGTATAATATTAATTGGTGAGATTTATGAATAAAAAAGTCGTAGTTTTAGGTGGAGGAACAGGTTTATCAACAATGCTTCGTGGTTTAAAAGAATTTCCACTTGATATAACTGCTATTGTATCTGTTTGTGATGATGGTGGAAGTACAGGAGTATTACGTAAAGAATTTAATATGTCAGCAGTTGGTGATATTAGAAAAGTAATTGCTGCACTTTCAACAACAGAACCTTTGATTGAAGAATTATTAAATTATCGTTTCGAAACAACAAGTGATTTAAATAATCATACTATTGGTAATTTACTTCTTACTGCTTTAACTAATATTACAGGAAATTTGTCTGATGGTATTGAATCACTTTCTAATGTCTTAAATTTAAAGGGAAAAGTATTACCTCTTACAGAAGATGATGTAGTATTAATGGGTAAAATGGAAGATGGTACAATAGTAGAAGGTGAACATAATATTACTGAGGATAAAAGAAAAATAAAGGATGTTTATTATAAAGAACTTCCTATTGTAAATCCAGTTGCTCTTAATGCTATAAAAGAAGCAGATTTAATAATATTAAGTATGGGTAGTTTATTTACAAGCATAGTTCCAAATCTTATATGTCCAGAAATAAGAAAAGTACTTGATAAAAGTAAGGCAAAAATAATGTACGTATGTAATATGACAACACAACCAGGAGAAACAGATGAATTTAAAGTAAGTGATCATATTAATCTATTAAATAAATATCTTGGTGAAAAGAAAATTAGTATGGTAGTTGCGAATAATGGTCGAATTGATCCAGAAATAGCTCTTAAATACTCTACTTTGGAACAAAAAGATCCAGTTAGATTAGATCCAGAAAATATTGATAGTAGTGTTAATATAATAAGTTCAAATTTTGTAAGCATTGAAAATAATGTTATAAGACATAATGCAATTAAATTATCATCTTATATCTTTATGAGTATGTTATAATGTCCTTTACTAGTAAAACAAAAGATGAAATTATATCTTTAAAGTTCAATAAGGCTGAAGAAATATCATTTGCATCTGCTATTATTAAAAATATAGGTGTAATTGATGGCAATTTTAAAGTAATGACAGAAAATGAATTACTTGCTAGATTAGTTTATAATTTTTTAAAAAATAATTATAATAAGGATATCAAAATTACTGTTCGTCGTGGATATAATTTTCATAAAAATTACTTATATATATTAGAAATAAATAAAAAAATAGAAGATATAATTGATGATTTTGGATTCAAATCTGGAAAAATTAAAGAATTTTTAATAGATGATATGGCTCTTAAAAGAGCATACCTAGCCGGTCTATTTATGGCAACTGGTAGTATTAATGATCCAAGTACTGCTAGATATCATTTGGAATTTATAATAAATGGAGCAGATTATGCTGTAAATGTTCAATATCTATTGAATGAGTTTAATCTTAATAGCAAAATCTTAAAAAGAGATAATAAATATATGATATATGTTAAAGAAGCGGAAAAGATTGCTGATTTTTTGCGTATTATAAGTGCTACTAAATCACTTCTTTATTATGAAGATGTTCGTGTATATAGAGAAAGTAAGAATTTGGCTAATCGCTTAAATAATTGCGAACAAGCAAATGTTGATAAAACAATAATGGCTGCTAGTGATTTAATTAATGAAATAAATTATTTAAAAGCAAATAATACTTTTGAATTATTAGACGATAAAGTTAGAATAGTTGCAGAATATCGTTTAAAATATGAAGAAGCTTCTCTTCAGGAACTTAGTGAAATAATTAGTAGTGAAATGCAGTCTAAAATAACTAAATCTGGAGTAAGTCATCGTTTAAATAAGGTAAAAGAGTTTGCTACTCGTATGCATAAATTTGACAAAAATTAAATTTTGTGTTAATATATGCACCACGAAAAAGGGGGATTATTATGTCAAAAATTAATTTATATGACAAATGTAAGATGTTTTTAAATAAAAATAATACAGCTGTAATAGCAGCTACAACTATTATTGGAGCTGGAATAATTGTAGGTGCACAATATTTACCTGCAACTGTTCCAGAAAAAAGTGTAGTAATGGATCAAGATATAGAAGTTAATAGCATTAATGAAAGTAATTCTAAACCATTAATTTCAGAAATTGATTATAACATGACTATACCTTCAAATAATGATTTGGGATATGAAAATGTAATAGTAAAGGATATAGCTTTTACTGTTGAAGATATTATGGGTAATAAAAAATTAATTGCATCGCGTGACTTAGATAAAAATTATGCTGACATTAAACAAATTCAAGCACTTTTATATACTAAAAATATTTCTAACGGCACAAGTTCAGCATTAAGACAAGAAAAAGTATATGCAACAGCATATTTAGTATATAATGAAGATGGTACTAAAGAATATCATATTATTTCTGATTTAAAAGATTATGCAAATACAAATGAAGACACAAAAACTTTTCAAAAATAATAATATGTTATTGAAAATATATAGTAATTTTAATTAAATATAATGGGGTGATATTTATGTCATTACTTTGTATAATCAAAATAATAAAAATGCTTAAGAATAAAAAATAAAATTGTGATAATTAACAATCATCTTTTTGTGTGGTGGTTGTTTTTTGTTAGGAGTTGGTTTTATGTTTGAAGAATTTATCAAAACAATAAAAGAATATAATCCAGAAGAAGTAGAAATTATAACTAAGGCTTATAAAATGGCAGAAATACTTCATAGTGGACAAAAAAGACAAAGTGGAGAACCATATATTGTTCACCCATTAGCAGTTGCTAGTATTCTTGCTGAAATGAAAGCAGATAGAGATACTATATGTGCGGCACTTTTACATGATACACTTGAAGATACAAATATTACTAAAGAAGAAATAGCTAGAGAATTTAATCCTACTGTTGCAAACTTAGTAGATGGTGTTACTAAAATAACTAAAGAATCAGTGGTTAAAGAATATAATAAAATGGCTGCTGGTTTTATTAGTGGTCCTGAATTAAATATTATGAATAAGGAAGATCAGGATTTAGCTAACACAAGGAAAATAATAGTTGGTATTACTGAAGATGTTAGAATTATTATTATTAAACTTGCAGATCGACTTCATAATATGCGTACACTACAGTATAAATCTGAATACAAACAAAAGGAAAATGCTTTAGAAACAATGGACTTATTTGTGCCACTTGCCTATTATATAGGTGCATATCGTATAAAAAATGAATTAGAAGATTTATCACTAAGATATTTAAAGCCAGATGAATATCGTAGAATAGAAGAACAAAAACTAAAAATTGAAGAAGAAAGTAATCAATGTTTACTGGAAATGTATACAAAGATAATGGAAATATTAAATGCAAAAGAAATTCCTAATGAAATTAAAATGCGAACTAAAAATATATATGGTATATATAAATGTTTAAAAGAGGGACAAAAATTATCAGATATACCAGATTTACTTGCATTAAAAGTTATGGTTGATACAATAGATAATTGTTACCGCACACTTGGATTAATACATAGTGAGTATCATCCAATTAATAATAAGTTTAAAGATTATATTTGTAATCCAAAAACTAATATGTATCGTTCACTTCATACAACCGTTTTTGGAAGCAATGATAGAATTGTTCAAACCCAAATTAGAACATTTGATATGGATAAAGTTGCTTCTTTTGGTCTTACTTATTATTGGGATTTAAAGAAGGGTGATGCTAGAAATGTTATGCAAGAAGAATTAAGACAAAAGTATCAGTTTTATAAATCTTTAACAGAAATAAATGCTATGTTTAGTGATAATAAAGATTTTGTTAATCAAGTAAAATATGAGTTATTTTCAACTAAAATATATGTTCATGCATCACTTGATGTTAAAACAGAAGCAAGAAAATTTAGTGGTGATATTGAACTTCCAGTTGGTTCTACATTAATTGATTTAGCTTATAAAATAAATACTAATGTAGGAAATACAATGGTAGCAGCAAAAGTAAATGATGAGTATGTGTCTCTTGATCATGTTCTTGAAAATAATGATATAGTAAAGATTATTACAGATGATCTATCATTTGGTCCAAAACAAGATTGGATTGAAAAAGCACATACTGGATATGCTAAACAAAAGATAAAAGAATATGGTATAAAAATATAGACTTGAAAAAAAATGAAAAATGTGCTATAATATAACACATATTTTGGGGGGAAAGTGTGAGTATGAAAGGTGTTACTGAAGAATTAGTGATTTATAGAGGATTGAGAGAAAAATGTGTTGAACAAAAAAAGCTTAGTTTGCAAGAGTTTTTGCATCCTTTAATGCTTAAAGTTGTATCACTTATATGTAATAAAAATATAAAAATATTAAATGCTGAAAAGCTGCCAAAAAAGGATGAAGTATGTATTTATGCTTTTAATCATACTAATGGCCATGATTTTCCAACAGCAGCTTGTACTGTAAAAAATCATTTTTATATTTTAGCTGATTATACTATGCAAAAAGATCTATTAGTAAATATAGTTAATAGATTAAATGGTGTAATTTATGTAGATCGAAAAAATAAAGAATCTAGAGCAATAGCCAAAGATAAATTACTTAATAAATTATCAGATGGAAAGAATGTTTTTATATTTCCAGAAGGAACTTGGAATTTAACTCCAAATAAAATGATGTTACCACTTAATTGGGGAATAATTGAAATAGCTCGTTTATCTGGAGTACCAATTATTCCAGCTGCTATTGAATATAAGGATAATAAAGCTTATGTTAATGTAGGCGATAGATTCTATGTTCAAGAAAATGATGATAAGAAAATTAAAATAGATGAACTTACAGATGTAATGGCAACCTTACGATGGGAATTAATTAGTTCATTTGGTATAACAGCAAGAAATTCATTACCTAAAGATGCTTATGATCAATTTGTAAATGCTGCATTAGCTACTTATAAAAAATTAGATTATGAATATGAACAATCAGTTATTTTGAAAAAAGATGTAACATCTGATGATGTATATGAATGTATGAATAATGTAGAAGTAACTAAAAATAATGCATTTTTATTAAGTAAAAAAATACATAATTAGTTACAAAAATATTATGATATGATATAATCTTCTTAGTAATACTAGGAGGATTTTTTTTATGAGTAATCTTTATATACCTGTTTGTGCATTTTTTATTTCAATAGTTTTAAATATTATTTTCTTTTCCAAAGAAAATGTAAAAAATGTTGAAACAAAAATATTTTCAAAATTATTAGTTATTAATTTATTTGATATTATTATTATGATTACTTTAGTTTTTTTGGGGTACTGGCAAAATATAATTAATAATGATATTTATGCAATTATATTAAATAAAATTGATTACATTTTATATTTGTTTTGGGCTTGGTTATTCTTCTTATATATTATTAACATATCATTTAAGAAAGAAGAAGAATCATATGAATTTGTTAAAAAATTAACATTAGTAATTAATATAATTTGTTCAATTGCCATAATAATTTTAGATACAAATTTATATAATGAAAATAATGTAATGTATTCTTATGGACCATCAGCTATTTGTTTATATGCAATATGTGGTTTTTATTTCTTTGTAATATTTATGTCAATTGTTGTTAATTATAAAAATATTTTAAATAAAAAATATTATCCAGTTTATGTATTAATCTTTTTAATATTTGTAATATTTGTTGTAAGAAGTATTAATCCTGGATTACTTATTATTTCAGCAGTAATGACATTTATTAATTTAATTATGTATTTTACTATAGAAAATCCAGATTTAAAAATGATTACACAATTAGAAAATGCTAAAATTCAGGCTGATAATGCACGTATTCAAGCAGAAAAAGCCAATAGAGCTAAAAGTGATTTCTTAAGTAGTATGAGTCATGAAATAAGAACACCTTTAAATGCTATTGTTGGACTATGTGAAGATATTGGAAGTTATAAAAAAGATGTACCAAAGGAAGTATCAGAAGATGCTGAAGATATTATTAATGCTTCTGAAACATTACTTGAAATAGTTGGTAATATTCTGGATATGAATAAAATCGAAAACAATAAAATGGAAATAGTAGAATATTCATATAATCCAAAAACTATAATAAAAAAAGTTGCAAAAGTTGCAGCTACTAGAATAGGAAATAAACCAATTAAGTTTAATATGCATATTGCCGAAGATTTACCATATGAATTAATTGGTGATAAGTTACATTTAAAAGAAATAATTAACAATTTATTAACTAATGCTTGTAAATATACTGAAAAAGGACTTATTAATCTAACTGTAAAATGTATAAATGAAAAAGATAAGTGTAATTTAATTATTAGTGTTGCTGATACTGGTAGAGGTATTAAAGCAGAAAATATAACAAAATTATTTACTAAATTTGAAAGATTGGATGTTGAAAAAAATACTACTATTGAAGGAACAGGACTTGGACTTGCGATTACAAAAGCTCTTGTTGATTTAATGGGTGGAAAAATTAATGTTCAAAGTCAGTATGGTATGGGTTCTATATTTGTAGTTAATTTACCACAAAAAATAGGAAAAATGATTAATGAAAAAGAAGAAGAAGAAAATCCTAATACTGTATCTTCATATTGGAATCGTAAAGTATTAATAGTAGATGATAATAAATTAAATATTAAAGTTGCTAAGAAAGCTTTAAATGATTTTAATTTTGAATTAGATGAATGTTATGATGGTTTATCTTGTTTAGAAAAAGTAAAAACTAAAAATTATGATTTAATACTATTAGATATTATGATGCCTAAACTTGATGGTAATGAAACTATGAAAAAATTAAAAGAAAATCCTAATTTTAATACTCCAGTAATTGCTTTAACTGCAGATGCAGTAGCCGGTGCTGAAGAAAAATATTTGAAGAATGGATTTAGTGATTATATTGCTAAACCATTTACAAAGTCTCAAATAAAAGAAAAATTAGACTCAATTTTTAAATAACTTTTCTATATGAAAAGTTTTTTCTTTGTATTCCTTTAAAATATCAATATTTTATAGTATAATATTTTTAGAGGTGATAGTATGAAAAAGTTTTTTTCGTCATTAACCAAAAAAATTGAAGAAAAAGAAAAAATAATTCTAATGACTCATAAAAATATGGATTTAGATGGTTTTTCAGCATCACTTTGTTTATTTAATATTATTAGCAAAATGAATAAAGAATGTTTTATATATTTAGGTGAAAAACAAAATAATGATTGTATAATTAAAACAATTAAAAAGCTAAAAAAAGAAAATTATGAGTATAATGTATTATCTAAGAAAGAATTAGATGATTTTTCATTTGATAATACATTGTTGATAATAGTTGATGTTAATAAAAATCATTTATTAGAAAATAATGATTTATTAAATAAAGTAGATGAAGTAATTGTTATTGATCATCATATTCAAGATATAGATTATATACATAACACTATTTTTTCTTATGTTAATGCTAGTATGTCTAGTGTAGCAGAAATTATGGTAGAATATTGTAAATATCTAAAATTTGAGCCAGATACAATATTAGCAACAATTTTACTATGTGCAATAACAATTGATACAAATTATTTTAATTTTAAAACAACTGCAAATACATATGAAAGTGCTGCCTATTTAACAAAATGTGGGGCTTCTACTATAATTAAACAAGAATTACTTAGAGAAAGTAAAGACATATATATTGAAAGACAAATATATATTGAACACAGTTATCAAATAAGTGATGATATAATTTTTTGTGTAATAGATGATAAAATTGTTTCTTCATCTTATTTGGCAATTGTTGCTGACAATATATTAAATTTTGAAGGAATAGAAGCATCATTTTGTATTGGCAAGATTGAAGATAATACTGTAGGTATTAGTGCAAGATCAATTGGTAATATTGATGTTCAAAAAATAATGAAAAAACTTGGTGGTGGTGGTCATATTACTGATGCTGCTACTAAGATAGAAGATACCGAAATAGATGAATGTATAGATAAATTAACTAAAATTATTAAGGAGGGATAACATGAAAGTAATATTATTAAAAGATGTTAAAGGTCAAGGTAAAAAAGATGATATTATTGATGTAAAACCAGGCTATGCTATGAACTTTTTAATTAAAAATGGTTATGGCGTAGCTGCAACAAGTACTAGTGTAAAACGTTTAGATAGTGAAATAACTGATCGCAAAGAAAAAGAAAAAGAACTTATAGCTTCTTGTGAAAAAATAAAAGAAAAATTAGCTACTTTAACACTAACATTTAAAGTAAAAACTGGTAGTGGTGATAGAGTATTTGGTAGTGTAAGTACTAAACAAATTGCAGATGAATTAAAAAAGAAAAAATATGATATAGATAAAAAACAAATTAATTTAAAAGAAGCATTAACAAGCTTAGGGTTTCATGATGTAGAAATTAATTTGCATAAAAAAGTAGTAGCAACTATTAAAGTACAATTAGTAAAGGAAGATTAGTATGAATGGTAAAGAATTGCCACATGATTTGATAGCTGAAAAATCAGTTTTAGGGTCAATGTTTTTATCAAAGTATGCTTTGCAAAGAGCAGTAGAAACATTATCTCCAGAACATTTTTTTGCATCAGCTAATAGTAATATATTTAAAGTATTATCAGATTTATGTGAAAAAGGAACAGCAATAGATTTTACAACTGTTACAGCAGAATTAGTTACAAGAAACTTATTAAAACAAGTTGGAGATGTTGAATATTTAACAGAAGTAATTAATGCTGTACCAACAGCAGCTAATATTGATGAATATATTAAAATTGTAGAAGAAAAAGCTTTAAGAAGAAAATTAATATCTGAAGCAACTGATATTGCTACAACAGGATATACTTCATCAGATTCAATAGGTGATATTTTAGATAATGCTGAAAAGAAAATATTTAGTGTTGTAAAAACAAGAAAAGGTACAGAATTTAGAAGTATTCA
Organism: Bacilli bacterium; assembly: GCA_016290195.1. GTDB lineage: Bacteria > Bacillota_I > Bacilli_A > RF39 > UBA660 > UMGS1045. Next base: position 31,957 of record JAEETF010000025.1, read on the forward strand.
AGATGTTTTATTTAAAACACAATCTGATCTTGAAAAACTAGCTCAAACTAAAGGTGAAATTACAGGACTTTCTACAGGTTTTTATGATTTGGATAAAGTAACAGCTGGATTACATCCAAATGAATTAATAATTATTGCAGCCAGACCAGCTATGGGTAAAACAGCATTTGCCCTTAATTTAGCAACTAATATAGCCATGAATACAGAGAAAAGTGTAGCTGTATTTAATATGGAAATGAGTGCAGAACAACTTGCAACAAGAATGCTATCATCTGTAGGACAAATAGAATTTAATAAACTTAAAAGTGGTAACTTAGAACATAATGACTGGAAACGTATAAATGAAGCAATCAGTAAACTTGCAGATACTAAATTATATATTGATGATACACCTGGTATGACAATTGGAGAAATTCGTTCTAAATGTCGTAGACTTGCATCATCTCAAGATGGTTTAAGTATTGTTATAATTGACTATTTGCAATTAATTAATGGTTCTGATAAATATGCTGGTAATAGACAACAAGAAGTATCAGAAATATCACGTTCACTTAAAACAATGGCACTAGAACTTGGAATTCCAGTTATTGCCCTTGCCCAACTATCACGTAGTGTTGAAGGAAGAGATGATAAACGTCCAATCCTTAGTGATTTAAGGGAATCAGGATCAATTGAACAAGATGCCGATATAGTCGCATTCTTATATCGTGATGATTATTATAATAAAGAAAGTGCTATAGATGAATATACAAGTCGTAGTGAATTTATTATTGGAAAACATCGTAGTGGTCCAACAACAACAATTGATTTGTTATTTAAAAGAAATACAAGTACTTTTGTAAATTTTATAGATAAAGAAGAAAGTTAGGGGTTATATGAAAAAAGTATTAATTATAATCTTATTATTAGTAGTGGCAGCAGTAACTGCTTACTTAGGTTTTGATTATAAGCATAGTATAGAACCAAATCATTATTATCAAGTATACTTAGATGATGAATTATTAGGTACTATTAAGTCTAAAAGTGAATTTGAAAAATATGTTGATAAACGTGGTGAATATATAAAAAATAGATATAATGTAAAAAAAATATTATCACCAAATGGATTAGAAATAAGACGTATTTCTACATATGATGCTGAATTATCAACCGTAGAAGATATTTATAATAAAATAGTGGATAAAAAAGCTTTTACAATAGCTGGATATCAATTTACTTTAACAAATGATAATGGTAGTAAAGTTATATATGTTCTTGATAAAGATGTTTTTGAAAAAGCAGTTACTAAGGCAATAGAAACATTTGTTGGAACAGAAAAATATGATTCATTTTTAAATAATACGCAAACTGAAATAGAAACAACAGGGTCATATACAAATAATATATATATTGACGAAAAAATAACACCAAAGGCAGTAAATATACCTGTTAATGAAACAATTTATACAGATGTAGATGAACTTACAACTTATTTGATTTTTGGTAAAGATTATAAAAAGGAAATATATGAGATTCAACCGGGTGATACCATTTCAAAAGTAGCTTTTAATCATGAAATTGGTATTTCTGAATTCTTAATGTCCAATCCAGATTTAACAAGTGAAAATAATTTATTATTCCCAGGTGAAAAAGTTATTATTGCTCAAACAAATCCACAATTAAGTGTCGTTATTGAGGAAAAGATAGTAGAAGATGTAGATGACATATTCCAAGTAATTGAACAAGTTGATCCAGATGAATTAGTGGGTCATGATAAGGTATTACAAGAAGGAGAAAATGGAATGTCACGTCTTACACGTAATACTAAGAAAATAAATGGTGTATTTATTTATTCAGATACAGAAAAACGTGAAATATTAAAACCAACAATTGATAAGATTATTTCAAAAGGTGGAAAAATTATTCCAAATGTTGGATCTCTTACAAGCTGGGGCTGGCCTACAGAACCAGGATGGGTTATTACAGATGACTTTGTATGGCGTATTAATCCAATAACAGGTGCTCGTGAGCTTCACTCAGGAATTGATATTGCAGGACTTGGTTATTATGCCCCAATTTATGCAACTAATAATGGAACAGTAGAAACAAAAAGATATTCATATGATTATGGTAATCATGTAATCATCAATCATAATAATGGTTATTACACTCTATATGCACATATGGCTGACTTTTCAACTCAACAAGTTGGTGATACAGTATCACGTGGTGAATTAATTGGTTATATGGGTATGACAGGATATGCAACTGGTGTCCACCTTCACTATGAAGTATGGGAAGGATGCCGCTTCTGCCGTATTAGTCCATGGAGCATCTATTAATGAAATATAGTGTTCTAGCAACCGGTATTACTGGTAATGGAACATATATTGAAACAGAAAATACCAAGATTTTAATAGATCTTGGTATGAACTGTTTATATGTGAAAAATCATTTCAAAGAAATGACTATTAATCACGCAGAAGTAGAAGCAATATTAATAACACATACACATATTGACCATATTGCAGGTTTAAAAGTATTTTTAAAAAAATATAAACCTATGTTATATATAACTACAAAAATGTATCCTGATTTAAAAGAAATAATTGGAAGTAATGAGTATCAAATAATAAGTGATAAATTCTTTATTAGTGATTTAGCTATTACTCCTATTACACTTTCTCATGATGCACCTGATATTAAAGGTTATTTATTTGAATCAAATGGCAAAACACTAGTACATATTACTGATACTGGATATATAAATAATAAATATTTAGATTTATTAAAAAATCATAATGCCTATAATTTTGAAAGTAATCATGATGTAAAAATGTTAATGGATGGGAAATATCAATTTCACCTTAAACAAAGAATACTAAGTGATAAAGGACATTTATCAAATAAAGATAGTGCCTATTATTTATCAAAATTAATTGGAAATAAGACTAAAAATGTAGTTTTAATCCATTTAAGTCGTGATAATAATACACCAGAATTAGCAAAAGAAAGTTTTAATGAAATGATTAAGAAAACAAATTATAAAATAGAACCAATTATTTCATCACCAACAGAAAGAACGGAGTTATTTATAATATGATAAAACTAATTGTAGTTGGCAAAATAAAAGAACAATTTTTTAGAGATGCCATAGAAGAATATAAAAAAAGATTATCTAAATATACAAAATTAGAAATAATTGAAGTAAATGATATAAATGATTCTAATGAAAGTATTATTATTCAAAAAGAAAAAGAAGAAATATTAAAACATATATCAAAAAATGAATATTTAATTTCACTTGATATTAATGGCAAAGAATTAACTTCTAAAGAATTAGCTAGTAAACTTGATAATCTATTTATTACTAATAGTACTATTACATTTATAATTGGTGGTTCATATGGACTTCATGATGATATAAAAAATATGTCCAATGAACGAATATCATTTTCTAAGCTAACATTTCCGCATCAATTATTTAGGGTAATTTTACTTGAACAAATATATAGAGCATATAAAATAAATAATAATGAGGCTTATCATAAATAAATGAATAAAAAAATAAAATCATCTCATAAAGATATTGGAGATGATTTTTTTGAAGAATATTTTATTATTTATAGGAATAATTGCTTTTTATTTATTATTAAGTGAAACAGTAGTTAGTCAAAATCTTATACCAGAAGATGCTATTAGGATAAGAGTAATACCAAATAGTAATGATACATATGATATTAAAATAAAAGAAGAAGTATCAGACATGTTAAAAGAAGATATGTATAAATTATTAAAAGATATTAAAGAAACAGATAGAGCCAAAATAATAATTGAAAATAATATAGACAATATAAGTACTAATATTAGTCATATTTTTGACAAAAATAGTTATAAAAAAGAATTTAATGTTAATTTTGGATTAAATTACTTTCCTGAAAAAGAATATAAAGGAATAAAATATCAAGAAGGATATTACGAATCGCTTGTTGTAACTATTGGTGATGGTTTGGGTGACAACTGGTGGTGTGTATTATTTCCTCCATTATGTTTAATTGAAGAAAATGAAAGCACAGATGTAAAATATACAACAATGGTAAAAGAAATACTTGATAACTATATGTAATTAAGTTAAAATATTAAGTGGTGATTGCAGTGGAAAAAAATCATTATGAATTAGCTGATAATATAACAATTGCTGATTTAAAAAAAGTTGGCTTTAATGAATTTAAATGTGAAAACAAAACATATATTTCATATTATAGATGTTTATATGAAGAAATTGATTTACATATAACATTTGATATAACTAGTTCTAATATAATTACTTTCGATGAAGATAAAAACGTAGAAGTAATTGATGATGAATTTGGACAGTATTTAAGTTCATTTTATTCAAATACTAGAAATAAATATATAGATAAAGTAATTAGTAGATATAATGAAGAAATGAATCATTTAGTAAATTTAGGTATTTTAAAAAAAATATTATTAGATAAAGACAAACAATTTATTAAAATTAATTAATGTATAAATAAACCTTCTATAAATATAATTTTATAGGAGGTTTTTATGAATTTAATATTTGTAATAATACTTGCAGTATCTCTATCTATGGATGCTTTTTCATTAGCAATTGCCTATGGCACATTAAATTTACAAAAAAATAAGATATTTTTAATTTCTTTAGTAGTTGGTATATATCATTTTTTTATGCCTCTAATAGGCCTATTAGTGGGAGAAATAATAATAAAGCATATTAGTATATCTTCAGATATAATTGTATTTATTGTATTATTATTTATAGGTATGCAAATGATAGTAGAAAGTTTTAAAAATAAAAATAGTATTAAAAAAGTAGAATTTATTGAAATAATTCTATTTGGATTTGCAGTCAGTATTGATAGTTTGTCAGTAGGAATTAGTATGAATGCATTTGAAATAAAACCATTTATATGTACTACTATATTTTCAATTACTAGTTTTATATTTACATATATAGGTTTATTATTTGGTAAAAAGCTAAACTCAATTTTTGGTAAGATTTCAACAATAATTGGTGGGATATTATTAATAATACTGGGTATAATTTATTTAATCTAACAATAGTTAGATTTTTTTTGTAAAAATGTGTAAACATTATTGTATTTACTTGCGTTTGACTACATAAAAATTATATAATAAATAAGACAAATTTTTATGGTTTGACACCAAATTTGAATATAGACATATTTATATATTGAACAAGTGGAGGGCATATAATGAAACAGATAATTATAAATGGTGGAAAAGTACTGTCTGGTGAAATTAAAATAAGTGGAGCTAAAAATAGTGCAGTTGCACTTGTACCAGCTTCTATTTTATCAGATGGCATAGTTAAAATTGATAATATACCTGCAGTTTCTGATATAGATGCTCTAACAGAAACATTACTTTACTTAGGTGCCAAAGTAAAACGTGAAGATGGTTTAATGGAAATAGATGCTACTAAAATTAAATCTATACCAATACCACAAAATTTATCTCAAAAATTACGTGCATCTTATTATTTTATGGGTGCATTATTAGGAAAATTTAAATATGCAGAAATGTATTTTCCAGGTGGGTGTTCAATAGGTGCAAGACCAATTGATCAAACTTTAAAAGCTTTTAAATTATTAGGAGCTAACATAGAAGAAAATGCTGATATGTATAAAATAAGTGCTGAAAAATTAGTGGGCGCACATATCTATCTTGATATGCCAAGTGTTGGTGCAACTATAAATACACTTTTAGCTGCAGTAAGAGCTGAAGGAGTAACAAGACTTGAAAATGCTGCAAAGGAGCCAGAAGTAGTTAATGTTGCAACATTCTTAAATAATATGGGTGCCAAAATTACTGGTGCTGGAACAAGTGAAATTAAAATAGTTGGTGTTAACCACTTAAATGGTTGTTTTTCAGAAGTAATACCTGATCGTATTGAAGCAGGTACTTATACAATACTTGGGGCTCTAATAGGCCAAGAATTAAAAATTAGTAATATAATACCTGATCATATAGAATCTCTTTTATCAAAATTAAAAGAAATGGGAGTTTCATTTATTGTAAATGATGATAGTTTAATAATTTCAAGTGCTCCAAAAATGCGTGCAGTTGAAGTAAAAACTTTAGGTTATCCCGGTTTTCCTACAGATTTGCAGCAACCTCTTACTGCCCTACTTACACAGTGTAATGGTAAATCTAGACTAGAAGAAACAATTTATGAAAATCGCTTTAAAAACGTTGATTATTTAAATAAAATGGGTGCAAGTATAGATAAGAAAACTAATCGTATAATTTATGTTCATGGCAAAACAGATTTAAAAGGTAAAACTGTAATCGCAACTGATCTTAGAGCAGGTGCTTGTATGTTACTTGCAGGTTTAAAAGCCAGTGGTAAAACAACAATTAATAATGTTGAACATATATTAAGAGGATATGAGAATTTAATTGAAAAATTAAGAGCAGTTGGTGCTGATATAGAAATTGTTGATGCATAAATAAATATTTTATTCATAAATTAAAGTAGATAAAAATCTACTTTTTTTGGGGGTAAAATGAAAAAATTAATATTTCTATTATTAATAATAATTATAGTTATAATAATCTATTTAAGAAATCAAGATAAGAAAATATATTATTTATCACTGGGTGATGAATTATCTCAAGGTTATACAAAGTATGTAACTGATTATATAAAAGAACAAGGAAAATTAGAATTATTAAATAATAATTATTATATTGATAATATGCGAACTATTGATTTAAAAAATATGATAATAGAAAATTATGAAAGTGAAAAAACTATTCAAAATGCTTTAATTAAAGCAGATTTAGTTACTATTTCTATTGGTCAAAACGATATTATAACTAAATTAATTCTTTCTGAAAATTATGATGAAAATTATATTTATAAATTTTTAAGCGATTATGTAAATGATTTAGATAATCTTTTACAATTAATAAGAAAATATTGTAAAGAAAAGATTATTTTTATAGGATATTATAATATTATCAATAAATCTAATGTTAATAAGTACTATATATATTTGAATAAAAAGGTAGAAAAATTACTAAATAACTATAATATTATCTATATAGATTTATTTTCTAAATTAAATTCATCAAAATATATAACTGAAAATATGTACCCTACTTTAGATGGTTATAAATTAATAGGTAGTGAAATTGTAAAGTATATTGAATAATTAGGAAAAAACACTTGTCAAATAAGAAAAAATTTGATATATTAAGTTAGTATTTATATCTATGGCTTTTAAAAGTCATGGCGAAAGGAGAATTAAAATGGCAAAAGATACTAATGTAAAATACGTAGATACAGAAGTTACTTGCGCATGTGGAAATACCTTTACTGTTAAATCAACAACTGAAAAATTACATCTTGAAGTATGTAATAAATGTCATCCAGCATTTACAGGTGAACAAGGAAAAACTAAAACAAGAGCAGGTGCTATTGATAAATTTAATCGTAAACATGGTTTTACTAAAGAAGAAAAATAATTCTTCTTTTTTTATTGAAAAATTGTAAAAAAAATATATATATGATAATATATATTTGAAATAATAATCTATATTTGTCGATTTATAATACGAAAATATTGATTATAATTATAATATAATAAAGTGGGTGTTAGAATGAAAGTAGGAATTGCTTCAGATCATAGAGGATTTGAACTTAAAAGTAAAATAATAAGTGAAATGCCAGAATTAATTGATTATGGTACTAATAGTAGTGATAGTACTGATTTTCCGTTATATGCATTTAAAATAGGAGAAGAAATTAAAAATGGAAATCTAGATTATGGAATATTAATTTGTGGATCTGGTATTGGGATGAGTATTGCTTGTAATAAAGTAAAAGGTGTTAGATGTGCTAAAATAGATAATGTAGACGAAGCTGAATATACAAGACGTGATAATGATGCAAATGTAATTAGTTTTTCAGAAAAACATAGTGTTGATGAAGCAACTAGAATGATTAATACATTTTTAACTACACCATTTAATAGTGAAGAAAAATATAGAAGACGTTTAAAACAAATTATAGATTACGAAAAGAAAAATGGTTAGAATAATATTATATATATTTTTTGTTCCTATTTCTATTTGGGCATTAGATGCAATTAATATAAATGGTTTGTTTAAAAAAAATAGTTATTATAAAGCTAGAGTATTATATCTTTTATTTGCTCTATCATTATCATATTTAAGTGTTAATTTTTTAATGGATTTTTTTATAAGTACACAAAGTCTTTAGAGTAGTGGTTTGTATGTTTTATTTAAGAGGTGAAATATATGAGAAAACTATTCTTTTTTTTATCTAGTTTAATAGTTATTCCAATTTTAATTATTTATATTTTAAATAGAAAAGAAGAAAGAAATTTAAGTTTAATTAAAAATCAAATAATTAGAGTAAAACATGATAGTAATGGGTTAATTGAAGAAGTTCCACTTGAAAGTTATATAAGAGGTGTTGTAGCTGGAGAAATGCCAATATCTTTTAGTTTAGAAGCACTAAAAGCCCAAGCTGTAGCAGCTCGTTCTTATGTTTTGAAAAAAGTAGAATATAATAAAACTTTAGATTATGACATTATTGATACACAAGTAAATCAAGTATATTATACTGATTCTGAACTTATTGATGCTTGGGAAGATAAATATGATTCTAATATGGCAAAAATAAGTACTGCAGTTAATAGTACATCTGGTGAATATATAGATTATAATGGTGAAATAGCTGATGCATTCTTTTTTTCCACAAGTACTGGGGAAACTGAAAATAGTGGTGAAATATTTATGAATCAATTACCCTATTTAGTAAGTGTTGATTCTAGTTGGGATAGTGAAGTATCACCTCTTTATAGTACTAACAAGTATTTTTCTTTAGAAGAATTTTATGATTTATTAGATATACCATATAGTGATGATTTAGATATAGAAGTTATCCGAACTACTAGTACTGGAAGAATGCGTGAATTAAAGATAAATGGCTATTATTTTACTTCCAATGATATTACTGATTATCTTGATTTAAGATCTTCCTATTTTAATATAGAACAAGTAAATGACTCTATAATTGTTAATGAAAAGGGATATGGACATGGTGTTGGTATGAGCCAGTATGGAGCAGAAGCTATGGCAAAACGTGGTTATAAATATGATGAGATATTAAAGTATTATTATACTGGTGTAAGTATTAAAAAAATTTAAAATGTATATTTTTTTTATTTTTGTTCACACTTTTATTAGAGGTGATAAAATGAAAAAATATAGAATTAGAAAACCATTTATATATGGCATTTATGTATTAACATTTATTAGTGTATTTGGTAGTATCTATTTTATTGAAAAGTCAATAAAAGAAAGTAATAGTTTTAATGAAAAAAATTTTAAATATATTTATAATATTCCCGATGATAGAGTTAAGCCAGTATCTAAAGAAATAGAACCTAAAAAGACTAAAATAATTAGACCATACTATATAACAGATGCTGTTATAGTTCAAAATTATTATGATTATAAAGATGATGCTTCTAAACAAGTTAATTCATTAATTTATTACGATGATACTTATTTACAAAGTACTGGTGTAGCTTATACTAGTCCTAAACAATTTGATGTGGTATCTATATTAGATGGAACAATTACTTCTATTAAAGATGATCAGTTATTAGGAAAAGTAGTAGAAATTACACATAACAATAATTTAATTAGTGTATATCAAAGTTTGGGCGAAGTAGATGTTAAAGAAAATGAATTTATTAAACAAGGAGATATAATTGGTATTAGTGGGGAAAATAATATTTCTAAAGAAATTGGCAATCATTTATATTTTGAACTAATTCAAAATGGAATAAATGTTAATCCTGAAGAATATTTTGATAAAAATGTAGATGAAATATAGGAACAGACTACCATAGCCTTTTAGAATATGGTATAATATACATAGTTATAGAAGGTGGGGGAAAATATGTTTTCAAAAGATATTGGAATTGATTTAGGTACAGCAAATGTCTTAATTTATATTAAGGGACAAGGAATAGTATTAAATGAGCCAAGTGTTGTCGCAATTGATTCAGAAACAAAAAAAGCATTAGCAGTAGGAACAGAAGCAAGGGATATGCTTGGTAGAACCCCAGGAAAAGTAAAAGCTATCAGACCTATGAAAGATGGAGTTATAGCTGATTTTGAAACTACAGAAATAATGCTTAATCATTTTATTAGAAAAGTAAATGGTAAGAGTTTTTTTGCAAGACCACGCATTTTAATATGTTGTCCATCAAATATTACTCAAGTTGAAAAAAATGCAATTAAAGAAGCAGCTGAAAGAACAGGTGCTAGAAAAGTATTTATTGAAGAAGAACCAAAAGTTGCGGCTATTGGTGCAGGACTTGATATATCAAAGCCAAGTGGTAATATGGTTATTGATATTGGTGGTGGTACTACTGATATTGCAGTATTATCTCTTGGAGGAATTGTTGATAGTTCTTCTATCAAAATAGCTGGTAATAGATTTGATACTGACATAATTAAATATGTCAAAGATAAATATAAATTATTAATTGGTGATAGAACAGCTGAGGAAATTAAAATGACTATAGGTACTGTACTTCCAGATGCTAAAAAAGAAAAAATGGATGTTAGAGGAAGAGATTTAATTACGGGACTTCCACATACTATTACTTTTACATCTAAGGAAGTAGAAGAAGCACTTCGTGAAAGTGTGTATACAATTATCCATACAGCAAAGAATGTTCTAGAGCAAACACCACCAGAATTATCTGCAGATATCATTGATAAGGGTATTGTTATAACAGGAGGAGGAGCCCTTATAAATGGGTTTGATGAACTAATTTCTCAAGAGTTAAAAGTACCTGTATTTTCAGCAGAAAGTCCTCTTACATGTGTAGTTGAAGGAACTGGTGTATTACTTGATAATATTGAGTTAATTGAAAAATAAGGAATTTCCTTATTTTTATTTGTATTTTTTTAAATAAATGGTATAATAAACGCTAGGTGGTTTGATTATGTGTGACTTAATACTAAAAATTTTATTAATTGTTTCAACAACATTTACTTTTGTAGCACTAATAATACCTTTTATTATTAAACTTGCATTTCAGATTGGAGCAATAGATGTACCAAGAACTAGACATATTCATACTAAGAATATGCCAAAACTTGGAGGACTTGGTATTTTTTTAGGTTTTGTACTTGGATATATGTTATTTGGGGAACCTAGTACTCAAATGATATCTATTTTAATAGGTGGCTTTTTAATATTAATAAGTGGAATTATTGATGATGTGACTGAATTATCAGCTAAAACACAATTGCTTTTTCAATTAGCAGCTGCTTGTGTTATAGTTTTTTATGGTAATATTCTATTAATTGATATTTCGGCTTTTGGTTTTTATATTCATTTTGGAATATTTGCTTATCCTTTAACTATTTTATTTATTTTAGGTTGTATAAATTGTTTAAATTTAATAGATGGACTTGATGGATTATCTGGTGGAATAAGCTCTATTTACTTTTTAACAATTGGTATAATAGCTACTATGCAAGGAAGTAGAGGACTTGATTTTGTATTATGCTTTGTTATGCTTGGTTCAACACTTGGCTTTTTACTTCATAATTTTCACCCTGCTCGTATATTTGCAGGTAATTCAGGATCTATGTTCTTAGGTTTTATTATTTCAGTAATAGCTTTACTTGGGTTTAAAAATGTTACATTAACATCTTTAATTATTCCAATATGTGTACTTGCTATTCCTATATTAGATACTTTATTTGCTATATTACGTCGTTTACTTAAAGGTGAAAATATATTGAAAGCAGATCGTTTTCATATTCATCATCAATTATTAAATCGTCATTTTTCACAAACACAAACAGTTTTAATTATTTATTTAATAGATATATTATTTGCTGCTGCTTCTATTGTATATGTATCTAATCATCATGAATTAAGCTACATATTATATAGTATTTTATTAATTCTAGTAATTATATTTGTAGCAAAAACAGATGTTATATTTGAACATAAAAAGAAAAACAAATAGGTGATATTTATGCGTAATGAAGTTTATGCACAATTTGAATATGCTCGTAAAAAAAAGGATTTAAAAGTAATGGAAGATTTATACTTTCAAAATCCAAAAGATGAGCAAATAAAATTCGGATATGCCAAATTACTTGTTGAAAAAGGATATATAAGTGAAGGCAAAGAATTGTTATTTGAACTTTTAGGTAGTAAAAACAATATATATGCTTGTTTAGAGCTTGGAAAAGCTTTAGCTTTTGAAGGAAATTATGAAGAAGCAAAAAAGTACTTTACTAAGTTATCAGATATTGGTGATCGCTATGGAAAATTAGAACTAGGTGTACTTGAAAGTCGTGCTGGTAATTATGAAATAGCTCGTGAAATATTTAATGAATTAATTGAATGGTACAATGATGAAAGAGCAAAAGTAGAACTTGCTCGTTTAGATCATAAAGATGGTAAATCAAAAGTAGCTTCCAATTCCCTACGTGAATTAAGTGTTGGTGAAAAGGGATATATTGCTATGTATTCGCTAGGCATAATTGAAAAAGAAAGAGGTAATTTAGATAAAGCTAAAAAAATCTTTCTTTCTCTTTTGGATAAACCAAATTCTGTTAAAGCAAAATTTGAAATAGCTAAAATAGAAACAATGTTTGGTGATATTAATCTTGCTCGTTTTTATTTTCAAGATCTAATAGGTACAGCTAAAGATTCATATGCACGTTTAGAACTTGGAAGATTAGAAACACGTGTTGAAAACTATGATAGAGCCCGTGAAATTTTGACAGAATTATATAATGATGAAAAGTCAGATGAAGCAAAACTGGAATTAGGTATATTAGAAGCAAATGCTGGTAATACTGACAAAGCAAGAAAACATTTTCGTGAATTAATTACTAAAAGTAATGGTGAATATGCTAAGCGTTTATTACTTCTTTTAGAAGTAAAAGAACAAAATGATTTAGAAGCAATAAAAATAGCCCGTGAAATGTTAGCTAGTGGAAGTGAAGTAAATCTTCATATTATTTTATATTTAAGTTCTAAATATAATATATTTTTTGAAAAATTTGATTATTCAAATATAGTATACAAATATATATCAAATCAAATTCTTGATTATAATTTTGAGGGAGCTATAAGACAT
>JAEETF010000026.1 GCA_016290195.1 Bacilli bacterium
AAGGGTATTGGTATAGTACTTGCAAGTGAAGAAATTACTACTATTTTACCACTACCCTTTTCAATCATAGTTTTCAAAACTATTTGAATAAGTTTAATAGTGCTAAATACGTTTACTTCAAAATTATTTCTTATTCTATCAATATCTATTTCTAAAAGTGAACCACCTTCTCCTACCGCTGCATTGGCGACTAATATATCAACATCTAACAGTTTTATTTTTTTTAAATCATTATCATCTGTTATATCAATCTTGCAACATTTTATATTACGAGTATTTTTATATTTTTCTTTTATATATTTTTCTTCAGATTTTGTATGAACTGTTATATATATTAAATAATCTTTAGATAATAATCTATTTATTACAAATGAACTAATACCACTTCTTGCACCTGTATAAAGGATTGTTTTCATATTATCACCAACATTATTATTAACAAAAAAATTAGAAAATTCTAATTTTTTTGTTCATGTAATAATTTTTCATATTTTTCTTCCATAACATAAATTTCTTTACTACTCATAAATAACATTACAGCATTTTTATGTTTAAGAAGTTTTTCAGTTGTTTCTAAACTGATATGTTCAGCATTTTTACATTTTTTAATCATGTCATGAACATCATATGGATCACAATCTTCTTTACGATCCATATATACATCAGTTATATAAGCTTTATCGGCAAGATTTAATGCATCAATAAATTCTTGTTCAAATTCACGAGCACGTGAATATGTATGAATCATTAGAATTGCTACTAATTCTTTATCTGGATATTTTTGTCTTGCACCTTTTATAGTAACAGCAACTTCTGTTGGATGATGTGCATAATCATCTATTTCTATAATATCTCCAAGAACTTTTTCTTTAAATCTTCTTTTTGCACCTTTAAATGTATGAATATATTTAGTAATATCATCTTTATTAATTTTTTCAAGATAACAAACAGTAATAACAGCCAAACTATTCATAAGCATATGTTTACCAAATAAAGGTAAATTAAAGTGTCCAAATAATTCATCATGAATATATACATCAAAATCAGTACCATCATTATGAAAAACAACATTTTTAGCTACAACATCGTTTTTATCTTCAAGTCCATAAAATAATACTGGCTTAGTATAATTAATTTTATCTGTATATGGATCATCACCACAAGCAATAACCATTTTTAATGCTTTATTAGCATATTCTTCATAAGCTAGAACCATATCATCAATATTCTTATAATAATCAATATGATCAAGTTCAATATTAGTTATGATTGCATATGTTGGTGTATATGCAAGAAAATGTCTTTTCCATTCACAAGCTTCTAGAATGAAATGATCATTTTTCTTATCACTATGACCAGTTCCATCACCAATTAAATAATTAGTTCCAATTGTGTGATCAAGCACATGTGCAAGCATTGATGAAGTTGTAGTTTTGCCATGACAACCTGCAACAGTAATTGATTTAAATTTTTCAGTAAATGAGCCAAGCATTTCTTGATAAGTATAAATTGTTAAATGTAATTCTTTAGCTTTTTTTACTTCAACATTATCATCAGTAAAAGCATTACCTTGAACAATTGTCATTCCTTCTTTAATATTATCTGCATCAAAGTTTAAAATGGTTATTCCTTTTTCACGAAGTGGATCTTCAGTAAAGAAGTGATCTGGTTTATCACTACCTTGTACATGATAACCTAAATCATGCATAAATTGTGTAAGTGCACCCATACCAGTACCCTTTATTCCTATAAAATGATATATCATAAAAACATCTCCCCTAATACATTATAACGCATTATCCTAAAAAATTGATAAGAACTGGACCTAAAATTAAAAGTAATATGATTGGAAGCATAAAAATAACTGAAATTATACTTATTTTATTAGGTATTTTATTAATTCTTCCTTTTATTTCTAGAATTTGTTTATCGCGTAAAAATTCAATTTGATTATACATTGTTTCAAGTATACTATTTCCAAATATATTTGTTTGTGTAATATTTAGAATAATATTATTAATTGTTTCTGATGGAATTCTTTTTTTCATGTCATCTAAACATTCTACTAAAGATTTTCCAAATTTAATTTCTAAAAGTGTTTTTTTAAATTCTCTTGATAATTCTGAATCAATATTAAAGCATGTTACTTGTAATGCATTTTCAAGATTCTTACCAGATTCAAGAGTTAATGTTAGAATTTCAAAGAAATGAAGTGCTTCACCATCTAACTTAATAATTCTTTTTTTAAGTGGTGATTCTATTAATACATAATAGAAAGCATAATAATAAACAATTGCTAAGAATGGTGATAATATATATCCTAAATTAAAGATAAATATTAAAATGAAAAAGAATAAAACTGTAGTGAATAAACGCATAAATATAAATGTATTGGTATCAAATTTAGCACTATCACCAAGCATTTTTATTTTTTCAGTAATTGTTTTTACATCACTACTACCAAACAGTTTACGAAATAATTTTATTTTTGGCATTTTCATTTTATCACATCCTTACTTTCATAACTTTTCGTACAACAAATATATATATTATATACACAGTTATAACAACAAAAGTAATTATAAGTCCAAGTGGTGTTGTTAAAAGTGGTAAGAAATATGTTGGATCAATAATACTTATAAATGTAACAAATAATATTGGTACAACAAATAAAATATAAACTATTATCTTAGAACTTCCCGTTAATGATTTTAATTCAAGTTTAAGTTTCTTTTGACTAAATAAAGTTTTTTCAATAGATGAAAATACCTTAATAATATTACCACCTGTTTTATTTAAAATAGAAAGTGATGCTGTTAAATAAGTAACTTCTGAAAGTTTAATTCTTTCTGAGAATCTTTGAAATACATCTTCAATTGCAAGTCCAAAAGAAATTTCAAGTGACATTTTTTTAAATTCTTCAGCAATCGGTCCTTCAAGTTCATTAGCCACTAAATCAATAGCTTGAATAATACTTCTACCCGACTTAAAAGCATTATTCATAACTATAATTGCTTGAAGTAAATCATTTTCTACTTTAGAACGATAAATTTTATATTTTGTAAAATATAATACATCAATTATAAAGAACCCTATACCAAAAGGTATTATCATTTCATATATATGTAATATATCTGAGTGCAACGTTTTAGATACTAAAGCAATTAATAAGAATATCATACCTATAAATGTTTTAGTTACTACAAAAGATATTGCTTCTTTATGATTAAAATCTACTGTACCAATATATTTTTCAAATCTTTTACTATACTTAGATAAGAAATATGATTTTTTAAAATAAGGTGTAAGTTTTGAAACCAAATTAAAATAAAATTTAAAGAATCTATCAACAACAGATAATGATTTATCTTTAAGTGGTTCAATAGTATATTTAGAAATTCTTTTTTCTTTTTTTATACTATTCATATAACGTAATAGAAGTCCTAATATTAAAAAGCCTATAAGTACAAATGATATATCTATTACCATTAATATTTGTGATAAATCTTCTTTAACAATTACTACTGCTTGAGTTTCTGCTTTATTACCAGCATTATCAGTAACACTATATGTGATTGTATGTGTTCCTACCTTATTAAGATTAACTTCATTAATATTAGAAGTTATTTTTGATGAAATATCACCATCAAAATTATCTATTGCAGTAGCATTACTATTTATATTTTCGGTTTTACCTTGAATAATTTTAAATTGTTTATTTTTAACATTTATAGTCGGAGCCACTTTATCTATTTGATAAATACCCGATTGAATATTATTTTCTAATAACTCCGTATTTATTATTTTAGCTTCAATGTGATAATTACCAGTTTCTTTAAATTCAAGAACTGAAAAATTATTACCATCCATAAATATTTCACTTAATAATTCTTCATCCTTATATAAACGATATTCATATCTAATAGTATTTTCCGGAGGCATAATAGTGACAACTACATCTTGATTTGTAATTATTTGATTAATACTAAATATATTACTATCTAGTACTTCAGTAGTATTAATAGAAGCAACATCTTCGGCTAAAAGTTCTGAATTAACATCAATATCATTAATTTCCATGCCATCTATTGTTTGTTCATAATTAATTTCATTAGTGATGATAGGTTCATCAACACTAACAATATTATTTTCAAGAACTTCTTCAGTATAGTTGTCTACCATATTTTCACCTCCTATTTAAATATATCTTCTAAATCTTCTATTCCACGTGATACAAGAGTTTTATATATTTTTGGTACTCCTTTGTTTAAAACAAATTCACCATCAACAAATCCATCTTCTAAAACTCCTTTTTGACGATAAGCAAATATTTCATTTAAAGTAATAACATCATCTTTAAATCCTGTTATTTCAGAAATACTTGTGATTTTACGTCTACCATCACTAAGTCTTTCAATATGAATAACAATATTAATTGCTTTTTCAATATATTCACGAATAGCCATAATTGGTATTTCCATACCTGCCATTAAAATCATTGTTTCAAGTCTATTTAAAGCATCTGCAGGTCCATTAGCATGTAATGTTGTTAAACTACCATTATGTCCTGTATTCATAGCTTGAAGCATATCAAAAGCTTCTTTACCACGAACTTCACCTACAATAATACGATCAGGTCGCATACGAAGTGAATTTATAACTAAATCACGAATAGTTACTTCTCCTTGACCTTCATAATTAGTAAGTCTTGTTTCAAGAGAAATAACATGTTCTTGTTTCAATTTTAATTCAGCAGCATCTTCAATTGTAATAATACGTTCATCTGAATCAATAAATGATGATAAGACATTTAAAAGTGTTGTTTTACCACTACCAGTACCACCACAAATAATCATATTCATTTTAGCTTTTACACAAGCTTCTAAGAATCTAGCCATATATGGTGTTAAAGCTCCACTTCTTAAAAAGTCATCAATATTAGCTAATTCTTTCTTAAACTTACGGATAGTTAAAACTGGACCATTAAGTGATAATGGTGGAATAACAGCATTAAGTCTTGATCCATCTTCAAGTCTAGCATCAACCATTGGATTAGAAGTATCAATAGTTCTTCCAATTGGTTGTATTAAACGCTGTATTGTACGAATTATATGTTCTTTATTAATAAAAGAAATACCATTTTCTTTTATTACTTTACCATCTATTTCAACATATATTTCACTAGGCCCATTAACCATAATTTCAGTTATATTTTTATCATTTAAAAGTTCACTGATAGGTCCATAACCATTTATTTCATTATCAATTAAATTATAAATATAATTTCTTTCAACATTAGATAAATCATATCCTTTTAAAGAATTATCTATTTCTGTTTTAACAAAATCATTCATTGAACCTGTTTGATTAATATTATGATCAATTAAATTTTGAATAATTTTATTACGAAGTTCATCTAGTAATACTTTATTAGTAAAAGCACTATAATCATCTTCTAGATCTTTAAAACTATTATTAATTTCAACATCAAATTCTTCAACAAATTTTCTTTTAGCCATCTTCTTCACCCTTATTTTCTAGAAGTAGATCATTAGCAATCTTTTCAAATACTTGCACTGCTTTTTTATGTCTTTTATTAAATTTTGTATCTTGAAGTAATATTTTTCCATCAAATACATAATCATCAATATTTTTAGTAAAGAAAGAACTATCAATTACATAATTTATATCATCTTTAATAATACTTTGAATATCATATTTACTAAATAATAATTTTTTGTTATTAGTAGCATTATAAAGTACTACTTTATAATTATCTTGTTCCATATCTTTATGAATTGATAACATTGATTTTAAATTTTTTAAATCCGCTGGACTATTATTAATTAAATATATAATGTCATCACTATAGTCATATGTTAATAAATTTAAATCATTAAGCATATTTTTAGTATCAATAATAACAACTTGATATTTAAATTTTGCTTTACTAAGTAAAACACTAATATAATTAACATTTATTTTAGAACCAAGTCTAGGATCTATTGGAGCAGCTAATACATCAATGTTTTTAGCATAACCCGTAACATAATCATCAATAAATGTAAAACGGTTATTATTCATATCATCAACTATAGAAAATATATTTTTACTAGCATCTACATTAAGAGATAATGCTACATCACCACTATATACATCAAGATCAATAATTAATGTACGATAATTTAAATTTGCAAATGTATAAGCTAAATTGGTAGCAAATGTTGTTTTACCTACTCCACCTTTTACAGATGTAACAGTAAACACTTTAGCAGTTTTCATTGACATATTATCACTCCTTTTTAATTATGACCTCATCGTTTTCAATATAAGCTTTAAAACTCATATCAATGCTATAATTTTTTTGACTAAGTATTCTAGCAAATAAAGTTTTATAATTTTTAGAAACACTTACATATAATACTGAATCTTTATATTCAATTTTTTTAATCTTAATATCTTCAATATTAGAATTAATTAAATAAGCAACCCTTTCTTCCACTATTTGATTACTTGATGGTTCACTTTTTAAAGCACTTTTAATACTATCTTTAACAGCATTATCAACTTTTGATTTTTCATTTACCAAAAGTCCTATATCAATCACAAGTGCCAGTAATACAAATAACAGTGGCAACAATATAACAAATAATACAAGTGTTTGTCCTTTATTGTCCATTATATATTTCCCTTTTCGTTTCAATAGTCATTTGTTTTCCAAGAATATTATTTAAACCTGGTGTCATAATTGAAACATCTTTGCTTATTTTTACAATTATATAGTCACCTTCTTTATCATAGGTTACTTTAAAATTATTAAGTAATGCATAATTACTTATTTCAGATAATCGATTTGCAGAATAAAGATCTATTACTTCACTCATTTCATCTTCAAGTTTATTTTTGTTTGCAATGATATTTCCAACATCAATTAAACATAAAATAATAAATGCTATAACTGGTATAATAATTAAAAATTCTACTAGCGCTTGACCCTTATTTTCTTTCATATCATCACTATCCTATATCCTAATATATATTATAACAAAAAAAGGATATCAAAACAACAATATCCTTCTTTATTTTTATATTTTTTATAATTATTTTTTAATTATCTACGCAAGTTCCTTCTCCAGGATGCTCTCCTTCAACATACACTTTACCTACTAGATTACATGAAGATTTTGTCATTGAATCTTGTAAATAACCACCAAGTAATTTAACAACACTAACAACAATAACACTAATAACTGCAATAATTAGTAGATATTCAACTAGTGCTTGACCTTTATTATTTAAGTTTTTCATACGTAAAACCTCCATCTATCGTTTCTATAAATAGTTTAACGTTTTTTTTACTATTTGTCAAACTTTTTTTATTGTGATATAGTTAAATTGGTGATACTATGAATGAAATTTTAGAATTAAATAAAAACAATATTAAATTTTGTACTTCATTTAAAGATAGATTAAATGGTATGACTTTAAAAAAAGAAAAAGAAAATCTTATATATTGCTTTCCAAAATGTAATAGTATTCACACATTTTTTATGAGAAAAAATATTGATATCATTATGACTGATAAAGATAATAATATTATCAAAATGATAAATAATTTAAAACCTAATAGAATTATTTTCCCACAAAAAAATGTCTATTATATTTATGAATTTGATCATAACTATATTGACACTTCTAATTCCTTTAAGAAAATAAATTTAAAATAAAACTAAAATCAATAGATGTAAAAAATAAAATTAATGCTGCTACACTTAAGAAAGGTCCGAATGGTAATTCATGATCTTTTTTTTGTTTCAAAATTATCAAAGCAATTGGAAGAGCTAAGAATGCAGCAAATACAACAGATAATAATCCGGCTTGCCATCCTATAGTAATTCCAACTAAAAACATTAATTTAATATCTCCCCCACCCATAGATTCTTTTTTAAACACTACATCGCCAAATAATTTTAATAACCACATACCAACAAAACATATAATTCCACTTAATATATTAAATAGTACATCTTTAATTTCAAATCCAATAAATTGCGCAATTAAAATAGTTACTACTCCAAATAGTAAAACTTCATCTGGAATAATCATAGTTTGATAATCGCTAATAATTACAATAATTAATACTGAAGAAAGAATTATTGAAATAACAAACTGTGTAGAAAAACCAAAAACAATATATGATAGTGCAAATAAAACACCTGTTAAAAATTCAAAAGTAGCATAAAACCAAGAAATTTTTTGTTTACATTTTGAACATTTTCTTCCTAAAAATAAGAAAGAAAAAATAGGTATTAATTCGTATGCTTTTAATCTATGATTACAATTTGGGCAATGTGAGGGAGGCTTTATAAGTGACTCTCCTTTTGGAAGACGATAGCCAACCACATTATAAAACGACCCAAACACAATTCCAAAAATAAATAATACAATGATGTAATATAGATCCATGTTATCACTCCTATATAACTTGATTATACAAGTTAAACATCGGAATGACAATAGCAAGTACGATAAAACCTACAACAACTGTTAAACCGACAATTAAAATTGGTTCAATAAATGCTTTAATACGACCAACTGTATTAGCATGCAACTCTTGATAATAAGTTGAAACTTTTGACATCATTTCTGATAATTGGCCTGTTCTCTCACCTGTTACAATCATTTCATATGCTGGTATTGGGAAACACCATTGATCTTTAAATGCAGCAGAAATCTTTTCACCACGTTCAAGATTAGCAGCAGTTTGTTTTACAAGCAATTTATAAATTTCATTAGATGTTATTTTTCCAAGTATTTCAAGTGTATCAGTAATAAATACATTATGAGCAAGCAATGAACTAAATGTTTTAGTAAACATTGTTACTTCATTATAAATAATTACATCCTTGATAACCGGTATATGCATAATAATCCATTGCATTGCAAGACGTCCACCTTTTGATTTCTTATACAATAATACTAAGAATACTACTATAGCAATCGCTACTAGTAAAACAAAGATAAAATTATTTTGTAAGAAATAACTCAAATTCATAATAAATAAAGTAAATCCTGGTATACTTTCTGGATCAAGAGAATTATAAATATCTACAAATTTAGGAACAACATAAAGTAAAATGAAAGTTATAACTCCAATAGCAAACACAAATACTATTGTTGGATATGTTAATGCTGTAATCATTTGTTTTCTAGTCTTTTCAGCTTGTGTATAATAATCAGCCATATCATCAAGAGCCTCAGGAAGTTCACCCGTCATTTCTGATGCTTTAATCATATTTACAAGCAAATTCGGAAAAGAACCATTTTGTTTTTCCATAGCTGTACTAAAATTATCACCAATTGTTAAATTATAAATAAGTGATCTAAAAATACGACTATATTTTTTTTGTTTAAATTGTCGTGACAAAATTTTTAATGCTTCTACAAGTGGAATACCTGCTTTTACATAAGTAGATAGTTGTGTTAAAAAGAATATTAAATCTTTAGTTTTAAATTTAGTTGTGTTAGCAGATTTATACAAAATATTAATCATTTTTGAAGTTTTTATTGAATACACTTCATACCCTTCACTTAACAAAAATGAATGTACTTCAACAACAGAATATGCAGGGAAATGATCTTTAACAATCTTCCCCTCTGGTGATTTGGCAACATATTCAAAAATTTGTTTTTGCTCACTTTTTATAGCATCAGCGCCATCAAAATTAATAGTCATAATTTGATGTTGCTTATCTTTTTTAGCTTGAGCATTTTTATATAGCAAACTATTTTTATATTTATTTTTAAACCATTCAATGAGATTTCTAGGGGCTGAAATAATCATTAAAAATGGATTTTTTTGAGCTTCTTTCTTTTTTGCTTCAATATCATATTTATCATTAGCAAAAGCTTCTAATTTGTGTTTTTTTCTTTCTTCCGCTTCTTTTTTATCTATTTTTTCTTGTTCTTTTTCCAAATTAGCAGATTTTTCTTTAGCTTTTTTGCGAGCCTCAATAATTTTTTCACGATTTTCTTTTTGACGTTTCATATCTTCTTTTTTAGCTCTTAATAAATCTTTTCTTTCTTCTTTTCTCTTTTTTGCAAGTCTTGCTTTTTCTTTTTTCCTTTGTGCCCAAGCTTTTTTAATATTATCTTTTTGTCGTTTTAGATCTTTCTTTTTTTCCTTTAATAATTGAGCAAATTCTTTTTTTTCAGCTTTAGTTCTATGAACTTTAACTTGACTACTTATACTTTCACTATAATTTATATTAACTTTTTTAGTTTTACTTTTAGTAAAGGCTTTTTTGACAATTCTAAATGGAAAAGTAACAACTAAAAAAACAATGTACGCTAAAAAAAGTACACCGTATAGGACACTTTGAAAAAATGCAACTATTATGTTTTTAGAAATACTTGTATTCTTTTCCTTTGTCACAACGAGCTCCCCTTTACTCTTTCCTATTCTATTTATTATTATAACACAAATTAATTAATTGTAAAACATTTTTTCGTCATTCATATAATATTTTAGAAAGGAATATTTTTATGAATTATTATAATCCTTATTTTACATACATTCCTTACGGAATAAATCAAAACACTCCAAATTTATTTAGTAGATTAATTAGTGGTATTAATTTCAAAAGTATATTATCTGGTACACAAAAAACATTAAATTTTGTTAATCAATTAATTCCTACTATTAAGCAGGTATCTCCAATTATAAAGAATGCTAAAACAATGTTTAGTGTCATGAATGAATTTAAAAAATCTGATAAAAAAAATACTAACAAAAACGAATTTAAAGAAAATAAAAAAAATAATGCACCAACTTTTTTCATTTAAGTAATTGTATTATTTTTTCTATATTTTTTTCTATATTTTTTCTTATATATACATATTTACTAGGAATAGTACCTAATATATTTTTTTCTTTTTCTAATAAAAATTTAAAATAATCACTATTTTCTTTATTATTTTTAATTAAAATTGGTCCAAGATATAACTCATCATTACTATATTTTTTATTACCTTTTTTAAAGCTAATAATAACGTAGTACTTATTACGATCAAATGATACTACTTCATTATCAATGCAAAATCCTTTATTAATCATATCATTTCTTAAATCTTCAATTTCATTATTTGACTGAATAATAATTCTTCTAGCATTATAAATTCTATCATCATCTAAAATATGCATAATAGTACTTTTTCCCATACCAGATATAACAATAATTGTATTATTATTTATTTCTAAATCACTAATACCATCACAACATCTAACTTCAATTTTATTATCAAGCTTATATTTATTAATATTTTTTTTAGCTATTTCTAAAGCTGATTCTTTTATATCACATGCATAACAAAAAACATTATTACGATTAAGTGTTAGATAAATATCCAAAAGAGCGTGGTCACATCCAACATCTATGACCACGACATCATCTTCTATTAATTCAGCTATTTTGTTTAATCTTTTAGGTAATATCACTTAATCACCCATATAATCTTTTAATTTACGAGAACGTGATGGATGACGAAGTTTTCTTAAAGCTTTTGCTTCAATTTGACGAATACGTTCACGAGTTACTCCAAATTTTTGTCCCACTTCTTCAAGTGTTCGAGATTTGCCATCTTCAAGCCCAAAACGTAAACGAATTACTTTTTCTTCTCTTTCAGTAAGTGTTAATAAAACATTACTAATTTCTTGTTTTAACATTTCATTAGTTGCATATTCTTCTGGACTCATATTACGTTCATCTTTAATGAAATCTCCTAAATGGGAATCATCTTCTTCACCTATTGGAGTTTCTAAACTAACTGGTTCTTGAGCAATTTTATATACTTCACGAATTTTTTCAACTGACATACCAATTTTTTTAGCAAGTTCTTCTTCAGATGGTTCACGGTTAAGTTCAAGAGTTAATTGTCTTTGAACACGTGCAAGTTTATTAATTGTTTCAACCATATGAACTGGTACTCTTATTGTACGAGCTTGATCAGCTATTGCACGAGTAATTGCTTGTCTAATCCACCATGTAGCATATGTAGAAAATTTATATCCTTTAGAAACATCAAATTTTTCTACTGCTTTCATAAGTCCGATATTCCCTTCTTGAATTAAATCAAGAAATAACATACCACGACCAACATATCTTTTAGCAATACTTACAACTAAACGAAGATTAGCTTCAGCTAGTATTCTTTTAGCTTCTTCATCACCTTCTAATATGCGATCAGCAAGTGCAGATTCTTCTTCAAGTGTTAATAATTTAATTTGACCTATTTCTTTTAAATACATTCTTACTGGATCATTAATTGTTAAATCTTTTGTAAGCACATTATCATCTAATAATATTTTTTGATCGCCATCATCAGTAGGTTCTTCCTCATCAGATACAATTAAAATATTATTTTCATTAAACAAATTATATAATTCATCAAGGGCATCAGCATCTAATTCAAGACCTTTTAAATTGTTAGCAAGTACTTCATAGGTAATTACCCCTTTTTCCTTACCTATCTTTAATAAGTCTTGTTTTCTTTCTTCAAAGGTTTTAATTTCATTAATCATTTTTCTTCCCCTCTCAACTTCAGTTCGACCATTCTTTGAGCAATTTGTGCTTTTCTCATTGGATCAGATTCTTTATTCATTTCTTCTTTTATTCTTTTTAGTTCGTTTTTTATATTAAATTCAACTATTACTTTAATATAAGCATCGATATCATCTAAACTATACTCATCTTTAAATCCATCTGATTCAATACTACCAATAATATTAACTAGCTCTTTATTACTTTTCATAAGTTCAGTAATCAGGTCTGCGCTATTTATTATACCATTAATTTTAAAATATGAAACAATTTCTTGCACTAAATGACGATATTTTTCATTTGGAATAAATGGTTTACGATTATTATAAACATTTATAACATCTTTTCCTTTAAGCATATAGTAAATTAATGCTCTTTGAGCCATATCATATTTATTTATTTTTTTATCTTCTTTTTCAGGAATTTGAATAGTTTCTTTAGTAACTTTCTTCATACTTTCAAGTTGTTCCTTTAAAAATTCAATACTTAAATTACTATCAACACTTACTTTTTGAATTGTTACTTCTCTAAGTATATCATCATCTATTTTGGATAAATCATTTAATACTTTTTTTACATAATCTGCTTTTTCAACACTACTTTCAAGATTAATATTGTCTTTATACTGCATAAGTTTAAAATCCATTATATTCATAGGATTATTTATTTTAGCTAAAAAAGCATCCTTACCATTCTTTTGAATATATTCATCTGGATCTAAATTATCTTCAAGTCTTACAATACTAGGTACTACTCCAATTTGTGATAGTTCTTTAATACAAGATATTGTTGCTTTAAGACCAGCTTTATCACCATCAAAAAGTAAAATTACATTAGGAGCAAGTCTCTTAATAAGAAGTGCTTGTTCTTTAGTTATAGCTGTACCCATAGTAGCGACTACATTTTTAACACCTATAGTATAAGCTCTGATGACATCCATAAAACCTTCCATAATAATGATAGTTTTAGTAATTCTGGCTTCCTCACGGGCACGATGAAAATTATAAAGTAATTCTCCTTTTTTAAATATTTCGGTTTCTTTAGAATTTATATATTTAGAAATATCTGTTCCTTCATAAATACGACCACTAAATCCTACAACTTTACCAAATGTATCATATAATGGAAACATAATACGTTTATAATACATATCATATATTCCTTCAGCATTATTAGAAGCTAACCCACTATCAATGATTGTTTTATTGTCAAATCCTTTTTTTAGTAATAAATTAGATAATAAATTTCGTTTAGATAGTGATAATCCAATACCAAATTCTTTAATTATTTTTTCATCTATATTACGACTTTCGAGATATTTACGAGCATTTAATCCCTCAGAAGTATTAATATTATTTTGATAAAATTTAAATGCTATATCATATATTTCATATAATTTAGAATGTGGACTAGTTTTTTCCTTTACATCAATATTTATATGTATACCTGCTCTATCTGCAAGCATCTTTAATGCTTCTGAAAAACTAATACTTTTATAATCCATTAAAAAATTAAAAACATTCCCTGTTGCTCCACAAGAAAAACAAGTATAAATTTGTTTCTCTTTAGAAACACTCATA
>JAEETF010000027.1 GCA_016290195.1 Bacilli bacterium
ATTTATAAAGCTGTTGAAGAAATGGAAGCAGCTATGAAAGGTATGCTTGATCCAATTTATGAAGAAAAAGTAATTGGTTCTGCTGAAATTAGAAAATTGTTTAAATTCTCTAAAGTAGGAATAATTGCTGGATCTTATGTTCAAGATGGGGTAATTAAGAGTAATTCTAAAGCACGTGTACTTCGTGATAGTGTTGTTATTTATGATGGTAATGTTAATTCATTACAACGTGAAAAAGATTCTGTTAAAGAAGTTAAAAAAGGCCTTGAATGTGGTATTACAGTTGAAAACTTTAATGATTTAAAAGTTGGAGATATAATAGAAGCTTATGAAATGGTAGAGATTAAAAGATAATCTCTACTTTTTATTTGACTTAAAATACTTTTTATGCTACTATATAGCACCATGAAGGGGGATTATTATGAGAAAGAAAAAAGAAATTAAAAATAATGAATTAATTAATTATGGAAATATATTAACTGATAAAGAAATATTAGTATATGCTAGAATATTAGATGCATTTGCTAAAAAAAGAATTAATTATCAAAGTTTAGAAAAATTATTTGCTGAAAATGGTGTTAATGTTAGGCCATTACTTTATGATAATAGCATTTATTTAACAATGGCAGATTATAATGCTGCACATGAAAGATTTGCTAGAAAAGAATATGTTTATAGCGATATTAGAAGTTTTATTTTGAGTAATAATGAATTTCAAAATATAATGTTTGGATTAGATTATAAGTCAGTTGAAGTACTAGCAAATTCAGGAGATTTAGAATATAAAGAATGTTTAAGAATTATATTAAAAACTTTTATGAAAAATATAGATGTTACTAATCAAAAAGGTTTAGCTTTAAAAAGAAAATGGAATACACAAATAAAAGAATTAGAGTCTGAACTTGGAATGAATTCATATAAGAAAAGTTTGTAACGATTTATTATTAGTAAATCGTTTTTACTTGAAAAAATTTTAATTTTTATTATAATATTTACAAGTGTTATTAAGAGGTGAAATAAATGAAAATTACTTCTAAAAATATAAATAAGTATTTAAATGAAATAGATAATTTTTCTATTAAAGATAAATTACAATTAGTAGTATCTTTTATTAATGAACAATATGGAGAATTATCTGTAGAAAATATAGAATATTTATTAAATAATTCTTCAAAATTTTTTTCATTAGTTCAAAATTATGCTGAAATAAGTTCTAATGTTGCACCTGATAGTATAGAAAAGATACTTGATACGTATTATTATATAACTGGTGAACAAGAATATGCTGAATTTGGTATAGATGATAATAATAGTTTTGATGATGACTTTGAAGAAGAAAATGATACATATAATCCTATTAATTTATATTTTAAAAATTTAAAATATCCAGTTTTAACTTTCGAACAAGAACAAGAACTTGCATATAAAATTAAAGATGGTGATTTAGTTGCTAGAGATACTTTTATTAAACATAATCTTAGATTATCTGCTAGTATAGCTAAAAAATTTATAATTACTAAAGGATGTCAAGTTCCATTTTTAGATTTAGTTGAAGAAGGTAATATTGGCTTAATTAGAGCTGTTGATAAATTTGATCCAGCTCGTGGTCATAGGTTTAGTACTTATGCGACTCATCATATTTTACAAGCTATTAAAGTAGCTGCTAATACACAATCGTTTGATGACATTATTTTTCCAAGACATTTTTATGACGCTTATAATAAATATAAGCAAATAATAGCTTTAGTAACTAATTTATTAGGCCGTGATGCCACTAATAAGGAATTAGCTAATCTTCTAGGTATTTCTATTCAAGAACTTGAAAGATTTAAAACATTAAAATATGAGTATGTTAGTTTAAATAGAAATGTTGATGAAAAAGATGATACACAATTATTAGAAATTATTCCTGATAATTCATTATCAGAAATATATGAAATTAATGATGAAAATTATTTAAAAGAAGAAGTATTTCGTATTATAAAAGCATTACCAGAACGTGATTTTAATATTATATATGATTTGTTTTATAATGGGAAAACGTTAGAACAAATTGCTAATAAATATAAACTAAGTTATCAAAGAGTGCAACAAATTGCTGCTAGAATTATATTTAGATTAAGACAAAATACAGATATTGAAAAATTACACGTATATATAAATAATGATTTAGAAAATAAGTCTGATGAAAAATATGATTTACGTCATTATAAAAAAAGTCCTGATAAGAAAAGTAAAAAAAGAGCTGATGAAATAGTCATAGGAAAAATATTTGAAAAAATGAAGATTGTATGTAATGATTTATTACATGATAAATATAAAGCTGAAGATATAATTATTAAAGATAAAAAGAATATTAAGAAGTAATCTTAATATTTTTTTGTAAAGAAATGTATATATTTTTAATATTTGATATATTTTTATTTATAATTAATTTATAATAAGAATAGAGAGTAGGTGCTTATATGGAAGAAAGAATCCTAGAAATATTAAAAAGAGAAAATAAAGCATATTCTGTTCAAGAACTTGAAGATCTACTAAATATTAATGATGTAGAATCTTTAAAAGAATTAATTAAAACTTTAAATGAGATGGAAGATAATTTAGTCTTATATCGTAGTAATAAAGATAGATTTATGCTTTTTAATAATAGTCATTTAAAAATAGGTAAATTAATTGGTAACAAAAAAGGATATGGATTTGTTGATATTGAAGGCGATGAAGATGTTTATATAGCATCCACTAATATGAATGGTGCTATTCATTCGGATAAAGTTATTGTAGAAATTATATCTAAAAAAGGTATGGAACTTGAAGGACGCATTGTTAAAGTTATTGATCGTAATATGAAACGAGTAGTTGGTGAAATCTATCATTTGGATGGGAAATGTTATATTAACAGTGATGAAAATAAACTTAATATTAGAATTATGATTGATAAAGATAAAACTATGGGAGCCATGGATGGCCATAAGGTTTTAGTTAAAATACTTGGTAAACTTAAGGATAATATTTATCACGGAGAAGTTGTAAAAATAATAGGTCATAAAAATGATCCTGGAGTAGATATATTATCAGTTGCTTATAAATATGATATAAATGATGTTTTCCCTGATGAAGTAATTTCTTATTTAGATAAAATTCCAGATGAAGTACTTGAAGAAGAATATAAGAATCGTCGTGATTTAAGAGACAAAGAAATATTTACTATTGATGGTGATGATACTAAAGATATTGATGATGCGATATCGATTGATAAACTTTCTAATGGTAATTATAAACTTGGAGTACATATTGCTGATGTTAGTCATTATGTTAAAGAACAAACTCCTCTTGATGAAGAAGCTTTTGCAAGAGGAACGAGTGTTTATTTAGCTGATCGAGTTATACCTATGCTTCCTCATAAATTATCAAATGGTATATGTTCTTTAAATCCTAATGTTGATAGATTAGCTGTTTCTTGTGAAATGGAAATAGATAATAAAGGAAATGTTGTAAGTTATGATATTTTTGAAAGTGTTATTAAATCAAGAATTCAAATGACTTATAAAAAGGTTAATAAAATCCTTGAAGAAAATATTGTACCTGAAGGATATGAACCATATGAGGCTTCACTTCGTTTAATGAAAGAACTTGCTGATATATTACGTGCTAATAAAATTAGACGTGGATATATGGATTTTGAAATTGATGAAGCTAAAATTATTGTTGATGATGATGGTAAGGCAATTGATGTTGTACTTCGTGATCGTGGTGTTGGTGAAAAATTAATTGAAGATTTTATGATTGCTGCTAATGAAACAGTAGCAACTTGTATATATTTTATGGAACTTCCATTTGTATATCGTGTTCATGGTGAACCTAGTGAAGAAAAAATAACAAACTTTTTAAAATTTGTTAGTATTTTAGGATATCATGTAGATGGTAAAATGAAAGATATTACACCACATGCTATGCAAAATATATTAAATCAATTAAAGGATAAAAAAGAATTCCATATACTTTCTGCTATGCTTCTAAGAAGCATGCAAAAAGCCGTATATGATTATAAAAATATTGGACACTTTGGTTTAGGTAGTAAATGTTATACACATTTTACTTCACCAATTAGACGTTATCCTGATACTACTGTTCATAGATTACTTCATAAGTATTTATTTGAACATCGCCTTGATAATGATACTATTTCATACTGGGAAAGAAAACTCCCTGTAATTACTGCTCATACTTCTGAAAGAGAACAAGCAGCTGCTAATTGTGAACGAGAAGTTGATGATATGAAGATGGCAGAATATATGATGAATCATATAGGAGAATCTTTTGATGGTATTGTAAGTAGTGTTGTTAGTTTTGGTATGTTTATTGAACTTCCAAATTCTATCGAAGGATTAATTAAATTAGATGATTTAACTGATGATCAATATGTTTATGATGAAACTACATTTGCTTTAGTAGGAGTACGTACTAAGAAAAGATATCGATTAGGTGATAATATAAAAGTTACAGTTAAAGCAGCAAATAAAGATGCTAAAACTATCGATTTTATACCTTATAAAGAAGAAGAGACTAATAATAAATAGTCTTTTTCTTTACATAAAAGTATCAATTTACAAAAATAATATTAATTTGTAAAAACAATACCTTTATATATTGCAAATGAATAATTATTAAAATATAAACAAAAAGAGCTAATTAGCTCTTTACATAGTAATATCACTTGTTTTTACTACAATAATGTCATTAATAACTTTAATTTCATCAATTTTCATTTGCTTAAATTCAGTAGTATTAATTATTTGATAATATGTTTCTTCATCCACCAAATCAATATCTATCCCATGGAATCTTTTATAAAATATTTTAATGCCAGTTAGTCCTAAGAAATTATCATACGTTTCAAATTCTTTAGAGGCAAATCCAA
>JAEETF010000028.1 GCA_016290195.1 Bacilli bacterium
AACAAGAGCAGTAAATCCATATGATTACATAACAGGATCAGGAACAGAATCGAGTCCATACTTAATTAGAAATGAAAATGAATGGAATATGGCAAGTTTAATACCAAAAAATGCAGGAGTGTACTTTAAATTAATGGCAAACTTAGATTTTACAAATAAAGTATTCTATCCATATTCAAATCCAAATGCTCACTTCCAAAGTAACTTTGATGGAAATGGTTACAAAATAAGTAATGTAAGTTTTGAAGGAACAGATTATACTGGAATATTTGGATATAATGAAGGATCTATCTATAATTTAGATTTAGAAAATATAGAAATAACTGGAAGAAACTATGTAGGAACAGTAGCAGCATATAATACAGGAAGTATAGTTGGAATGAATATCAAAAATATAGATATAGAAGGAACTCAATATATAGGAGGAGTAACAGGATATTCAAATAATTTGGTTAGTGATATAGCAATCAGTGGAACTGCAAGTGGGACAAATAATAATTCTGATATAGGAGGAATAGTAGGACAGGCATATGGAACAAATAATAAGCAATCAATAATAAGAGATGTAATATCAGAAGTAAATTTAAGTGGAAAATATGATACAGGTGGCTTAGTAGGATATGTATACTATACAGATTTGACAGGAGTAGTCGAAGGAGCATATATAAATACAAATGGATATAGTAGTTATATAGGAGCAAGTTATGGATATAATTATGGAGCAACTAATGCTACAGTATATGTAACAAATGATGTAACAGGAATAACAACAGGTAGTGGTGTATCTAACCTTAGTGCTACACAATCATATAACTTAAACTATTATGGAAATATAATTGATATTAATGATAATGATGGAAATGGATATTATTTTGGCTATAATTCTAATAGTAGTGATATAATAGTATTAAGAAATTAAGAAAGGTAGGATAAAATGAAAAAATTGTTAATTGGTGTACTATCACTTGTATTAATTACAGGATGTGGTAGTAAAAAAGAAGAAACTAAAACAGAAGAAGCAAAAGTGCCAAGTAAGTATGAAACTGTAGATAATGACATAAAAAATGAGATAACAAAAATAGAAAACTTAGATATACCAGGAATGAGAGATATAAGTGTAAATCTTTTAAGTACAGAATATGGTTTAAATTTAAATTTAGTAGAAAACTATGTATCAGGAATATCTACAACAGAAGAATATAAACTTTATCTTGCGATTAAACCAAAAGCAGGAAAAGAAGATGTAGTAAAAAGAGCTATAAATAATTACATTGAAAATCTAGAAATGAAATTAAAAGATGAAGTAAGAAATCAAGTAATAACTGATGAAAATGGAAATGTAATAGAAAAAGAGTTTAAACCAGATGAAGAAATAACAAGTGATAAATTAACAATGCTAAAAAATAGATTAGAAACAGAAATAAATGGTTATCAAGTATATATTATAAGCTCATCAAATGAAGAAATACTAAATGTATTAAAAACAAAATTATCATAAAAAATAGTTAATTATATATATTTAGAAACTAACGTTTTGCGTTAGTTTTTTTGTTTGATTAATTAATGTATTTGTGCTAGAATATTCTTGTACAAAGGAGATAAATATGAAAATATCAAAAATTGTTATATTAATGGCTGTGTCCATTACATTTATCAGTGTTGGTATAATATTTTTAATGAAAGACAAAAAAGAAGTTTTAATTAATAGAAATAATACAATGCGTTCTCTTGCACTTAATGTAAATCAAAGAAATGAATTAATTGTTAATAATTTTGTTGATGAGGCTGAAAAGCAAATTGCAGAAGCTGAATATCGTGCAAGAATTGTATATGATGGAATGACACTTGATGAACTTGCAGCAAAATTAGATCGTATTTTAAATGATGATTTAAGTGGCAAAGGTTATTTATATGCATCACATTCACTTGAAGTTGGTGTTGATCCATATTTAGCCGTTGCAATATCACTTCATGAAACTGGTTGTAAATGGACATGTAGTACACTTGTAAAAAAGTGTAATAATGTTGGTGGACAAGTTAGTTCTCCAAGGTGCCCAGGTGGTAATTATAAGTATTACGAAACTTTAGATGAAGGCATAATAGGATTTATTGATAATATTGCTCGTAATTATGTTGCAGATGGATTATTAACACCAGATCAAATGAATCCTAGATATGCTGAAGATCCAAGTTGGTCATATTATGTTAATAATTATATTGAACAAATAAGAAGGGTATAGGTGTTGATATGTTTAAGGATAAAATAAATTTTCATTTTATTAATATTGTTTTTGCTTTATTAATAGTTTATTTACTTATTCTAACGTTTGGAGTATGGGGTGGAATAGTTTCAACAATATTTGAAATCCTATTACCATTTGTAGTAGCATTTACTCTTGCTTATGCTTTGTATCCTTTTGTTAGAAAACTAATGAATAAAAATCTTTCTAAAGCTGTATCTATTGCGATTGTAGCTTTTGTAGTTTGTGCTGTGGTGGTACTTGTTATTTGGCTTGTAATACCAGTTATGATTGATCAGTTAATTGCTTTACTTAACTGGCTTGTTGAATTTGTTAAATCATTATCTACTAAATATGATATAGATTTAGGAAGTGTTCAACAGTATTTAGGTGATGCTAATAGTTTAGTAAGTGGTTTTAGTAAATCTATTGGTGATTTATCAGTTAGTATTCTTAGTAAATCAGTAAGTATATTAACACTTGCAATTGTTTCATTTATTACTGCTATTTATTTCTTATCATATATGGAAAAAATACGTTCAGGATTAAAGAGATATCTTAGAAGAAAAAATATGCGTACATTTAAATATATACAAAGACTTGATTATGAAGTAAGTCAGTACTTTGTTGGTCTTGAAAAATTTATGATTGTTCAATTTTTTGAATATACATTTATATTCTTTATAATTGGACATCCATATTATTTACTTCTTGGTATGCTTTGTTCAGTTACAACAGTTATTCCATATTTCGGTGGTATATTTAGTAATATTATTGCTTGTATTACAGCATTCTTCGTTTCAAAAACATTATTTGTTTTATCGCTTATAGTAACAATTGTTGTTCCAAATATTGATGGATATATTATTTCACCACGTATTTATGGAAAAACAAATAATGTCCCAGCTTTATTAACAATATTTGCAGCTTATGCTGGCGGTAATTTATTTGGATTTATAGGAATAGTTATTTCTCTTCCTTTAACAATTATTTTACTTGCAACATATCACTTCTATGAAGATGATATTGCTCAAAAATTAGAAGATATGAAAAATAAAAATAAAGGTGACAATTAATTTGTCACTTTTGTATATAAGGAGTTGATTATATGCCAGAATTACCAGAAGTTGAAACAGTAAAAAATACTTTAAAAAAGATAGTTATTAATAAAAAAATTAATAATGTTAAAATAAATTATAAAAATATTATTGAATATCCAAGTAGTGAAGAATTTATAAAAAATATTATTAATCAAACTATTATTGATATGAAAAGAAGAGGAAAATGGTTAATGTTTGAACTTAATGATTATTTTTTATTAAGTCATTTACGAATGGAAGGAAGATATTTTTATAAAAATAAATGTGATAATCATATAAAACATGAACATGTAATATTTGAATTTGATGATGATACAGAATTACGTTATATTGATACAAGAAAATTTGGTAGAATGTATTTATTAGAAAAAGAAAATATATATAATGTGAAACCTCTTAATGAATTAGGTTATGAACCATGGGATAAAGAGTTGACAGTTGATTATCTAAAAGAAAAATATAAAAACAAAAAATTACCTATAAAAACTGTAATATTAGATCAAAGTATTATAGTTGGTATAGGAAATATATATGCCGATGAAATATTATTTTTAAGTAAAATAAATCCTTTAAAAAAAGCTAGTTTATTAAATGATATAGAATTAAATAATATTATTTTATATACTAAACAAGTACTTGATGCAGCTATTAAAAATGGTGGTACTACTATTAAAAGTTATGAATCAAGTGAAGGAGTACATGGTCGCTTTCAACAAAGTTTATTAGTTCATAATCGTGATAAAGAAAAATGTCATGTATGTTCTACAACCATTATTAAAACTAGAATAGGTGGTAGAGGTACCTATTATTGCCCTAATTGTCAAGCATAATTGACAGTTTTTTTTTGGTATGTTAGTATAAAATAGGTGGTAATATGTTAATTAGTGATGCTGAAATACAAAAATTTAATGATTATTTTAAATTTGTTAATACTGTTTCAGATTTAGATGATTATAGTTTTGTATTTACTAATTTAGAAATGAGTATTTTATATGTAACTATTATGACATTACGTGAAAATATAGAAAAAAGAAATACAAAAATTATAGATTATCAATATATTACTAGATTTGTAAATAATTTTGTTGATTCAAATATTAACATTAATGATAATACTACCCAAAAATTAATAGAGATTGCTTATAAAAAAATAATAAATAACTCTCAAAAAAATATTGTAGATACATCTGTTTTAGAAGCAATGGATTTTCCTTTATTATCAGAAAGTGATAGTATTTCACTTGAAAAATTAAATTTATATTCTAAAAATGGTTATTTATTTTCAACTACTAATTTACTTCAAGAATTTATTTTAAAATATAGAATTGGTTTAATAGATGATTATAAAAAATATGAATTAGGTAGTGTTAAAGTAGCAAATGATTTTTATCTTGATGTTGCAAGTATATGTCACGAATTAGGTTATACTGATAAATTATTAGAACAAGAAGAAATTGATAATATTTTATTTAAAACTAATGCAAGACTTAAATATATAGATAATGTTACTACTGAGAGTCAAGAATATAATAATATAAATTATTTAATACAAAAAATAGAAAATATGTTTAATATAGTTAATACTAAATATAAACAAGGGAATTTAAGTGAATTTGAAATAGAAATGACTACTATTAATACAGAAATGCATATCTTAGATAAATTGATTGCAGAATATAATATAAAATATCAAAAAGATATAAAAAATCCTTTTAGAGAAAAAGGTAAAAAGAAAGCTTCATAAGCTTTTTTTATATTGTAAAACGAACAAATGTATGATAAAATAAAAATGGAAGGTATATAAGTATAGTTTATGTTATAATAAAAAAGGTGATAATTATGTATGGTTATATTGTAGGTATAGTAAAAGAACAAGAAAGTAATTATATTATTTTAGAAAATAATAATATTGGTTATTTAATATATACTGCTAGTCCATATTCATTTAATATTGATGAAGAGTATAAAATATATTTATATCAATATATAAGAGAAGATGAGATTAGTTTATATGGATTTAAAGAGAAGGAAGAGAGAGATTTCTTTTTAAAATTAATTAATGTTAAAGGACTTGGATGTAAAATGGCTCTTCCTATGTTTGCAACTGGTTCAATATCAGGTATTATTGATGCAATTGAGAGAGAAAATATCTTATATTTAAAGAAATTTCCTAAGATAGGTGATAAAGTTGCTAGACAAATTATACTTGATTTGAAGGGTAAACTTGTTTCTGCAGGTATAGTAAATAGTAATGAAAATAGTAATGAAGAACTTATTGAAGCATTATCTTCATTAGGTTATAAAATGCCTGATATTAAGAAAGTTATAAAGTCTGTTAATAGTGATCTACCTATAGAAGGTCAAATTAAAGAAGCATTAAAGTTATTATTAAAGTAGGTGAATTATGGCAAAATTGACATTTAAATATGCAACAATGAATTCTGGTAAAACACTTGATCTAATTAGAACTGCATATAATTATGAAGAAAATGGTTATAAAGTTTTAGTTATTAAACCAAGTATAGATACTAAAGGTGGAGAACAAATTGCATCTAGAATTGGTGTTTCTAAAAAAGTAGATTATTTATTTAAACCAGAAGATAGTATTTTAAAAACACTATATAATAAATTAGATGAAGTTAGATGTATTTTTGTAGATGAAGCACAATTCTTAACTGAAAATCAAGTTGATGATTTATTTATAATATCAAAAGTATTTAATAGAACTATTATATGTTATGGATTAAGACTTAATTTTCAAATGGATGCTTTTGAAGGTAGTAAGCGTCTTTTAGAAATTGCTGATGTCTTAGAAGACTTGAAAACAATGTGTGCTTGTGGTAATATAGCAAGATATGTAGGAAGAAAATTTAATGGTGAATTTGAAGCTGTTGGCAGTGAAGTTGTAATAGATGGTACAGAAGGATTTGAATATGTTCCATTATGTGGT
The DNA here is from genome assembly GCA_016290195.1 of Bacilli bacterium. Taxonomy (GTDB): domain Bacteria; phylum Bacillota_I; class Bacilli_A; order RF39; family UBA660; genus UMGS1045. The sequence goes on from JAEETF010000028.1 coordinate 6,291, forward strand.
GATTGTTATTTACAAAAGGTTAAAAAAATTAATTATGATTTAGTAAAGAAAAGAGGTGTTATAAATGAATGATAGAGTTTTAACTGGTGAAAAATTAAAAGAAGATTCTTTTGAAAAAACAATTAGACCTACTACTTTAGATGAATATGTTGGTCAAAGTGAAATGAAAGAAAATTTAAGTATTTTTATTAAAGCAGCTAAAATGCGTGATGAAGCTCTTGATCATGTTCTTTTATATGGACCTCCTGGACTTGGTAAAACTACTATGGCTTTTATTATAGCTAATGAAATGGGTTCTAGTATTAAAACCGCAAGTGGGCCTGCAATTGAAAAAAGTGGTGATTTAGCGGCTATTTTATCAACTCTAGAACCAGGAGATGTTTTATTTATTGATGAAATACATCGTATACCAAGATATATTGAAGAAATTCTTTATTCGGCTATGGAAGATTTTACTCTTGATATAATTGTTGGAAATGATTCTAGTAGTCGCAGTATAAAGATAGATTTGCCACCATTTACTTTAGTTGGTGCAACAACTCGTGCTGGTGATCTTACAGGACCACTTCGTGATCGTTTTGGTATAGTATCAAAACTACAATATTATAATGAAAGTGAATTAAAACAAATTATTGAAAGAACAAGTCGTGTACTTGATGCACCAATAGATGAAGATGCAGCTCTTGAACTTGCTAGACGTAGTCGTGGTACGCCAAGAATTGCTAATAGATTATTTAAACGTATTCGTGATTTTGCTCTTGTTTTAAATGGTGATAGTAATGTTATTGATCTTGAAATTACTACTCATGCACTTGATAAATTAAAAGTTGATAAATTAGGACTTGATGATACTGACTATAATTTGATAAAATCAATTATTGAAAAGTTTAATGGAGGACCTGTTGGTATAGAAGCTATTGCAGCTAGTATTGGTGAAGAACAAACTACTATTGAAGATGTTTATGAACCATATTTACTTCAACAAGGATTATTAAAACGTACAAGTCGTGGACGTATTGTAACTGAAAAAGCTTACAAACATGTAGGACTTCCATATACAAAAAAAGATTAGAGGGATATTATGAAAACAGAAGATTTTGATTATTTTTTACCAGAAGAATTAATTGCTCAAACACCACTTGAGAAACGTGATTCTTCTAATCTTTTAGTTTTAGATAGAAATAGTGGAAATATAGAACATAAAAAATTTAGTGATATTATTGATTATTTAGATGAAAATGATATTTTAGTACTTAATGATACAAAGGTAATACCTGCACGTTTATATGGTGTTAAAGAAGATACTAAAGCTCATATTGAGATATTATTATTAAAAGAAATTGAAAAAGATAAATGGCAAACACTTGTAAGACCTGCTAAGAGACTAAAAGTAGGTACTATTGTATCTTTTGGTGAAGGATTATTAAAAGCAGAATGTATTCAAAAACTTGAAGATGGAATATGTATATTTAAACTAATTTATAATGGTATTTTATATGAAATACTTGATAAATTAGGTGAGATGCCACTTCCACCATATATACATGAAAAATTAAAAGATAAGAATCGTTATCAAACTGTGTATGCGAAAAATGATGGTTCGGCTGCTGCTCCTACAGCAGGTTTACATTTTACTCCTGAACTTATTGAAAAAATTAAAAATAAAGGTATTAAAATGTTATATATTACATTACATGTAGGACTTGGTACTTTTAGACCTGTTAGTGTTGAAAATATAAAAGATCATAAAATGCATAGTGAATTTTATATGATGAGTGCTGAAGTAGCTAATGTTTTAAATCAAGCTAAAAAGAATAAAAAGAGGGTTATAAGTGTTGGTACTACTACTACAAGAACACTTGAAACTATAATGAATTTATATGGAGAATTCAAAGCTTGTAGTGGATATACTGATATATTTATATACCCAGGTTATGAATTTAAGGCAATAGATGCATTAATAACTAATTTTCATTTACCAAAATCTACGTTATTAATGCTTGTTAGTGCTCTTGCTGGAAAAGATAAGATATTAAAAGCTTATAATGAAGCAGTTTCAAAAAAATATCGTTTCTTTTCTTTTGGCGATAGCATGTTTATAAAATAATGTTTGATTATAATATTATAAATGATATGCTTAATAATGAAGTTGTTAATTTTAAACCACATGAATTACTTTATATTCAAAGGATAGTTGATGTGGTACTTAAAAATGATAAAAATCTTATTGCAACGAAGTTTAAAAATCATATTGAAGCATATCAATCTTTAAAACTGGTATATAAATTTTTAGAAGAATTAAATCCTAAATATGCTGATATATTTAAAAAAGCTACTGATAAAGGTAGATTAAAATTAGATTATGATGTAGATGAAACTGGTGGATCTTATTATGATGAAGATGAAGGAAAAATTATGTATGTTCCTATTAATCATAATATTCATGATTCATCAACAATGGTTCATGAACTTATGCATGATATTAATCTAGAACCTGATAAACTCTCAGCAACACGCTTTTTATTTACGGAAGCTACTTCCATTCTAGGTGAAATGCTATATCATGATTATCTAGTTGAACATAATTTATATGTTCATGATGCAAGAGCTAATTTAAAAGAAACATTTTGGTTTGCTAGTCGTAGAACTAAAAAAACTGATTTTGAAATTCAATTAATATTAAACTATTTAAATGAAGGTTTTGTAAATGATGGCACAATTAAAAGTTTAACAAAATATGATAATGAATATAATTTTCAAGTTAATTATTCATTAAGTGAAATAGTTGATGAACAAAATTTTGGTTTTTATAATGATCAAAAATATGTAATAGGCATTTTATTTGCAAGTTACATGTATAATCGTATTAAAACAGATAATAAAAAAATACATGAATTATATGCTATTAATGAAATAATGAATGATATATCTTTTGGAGAACTTATGTTGTTTTTGGATCTAGAATCACATCGACATGATGAATATCTCTTAACTAGTGAAAGCTTAGAAAAACTAAATAAGTCATATCAAAAAGTATTAAAAAATATAGGGTGATAATATGGTAATAGTTATAACTGGTCCTACTTGTACTGGAAAAACTAAACTTAGTATTGAACTTGCTAAAAAAATAAATGGTGAAATAATTAATGCTGATGCTTCACAAGTTTATAGTGATAATGATATTGCTACGGCTAAAGTAACAATTGAAGAAATGGAAGGCATTAAACACCATTTGTTATCAATTAAAAAGTTAGATGAAGATTATACAGTTTTTGATTATCAAAAAGATGCAAGGAAAAAGATTGATGAAATAGTTAGTAGGGATCATATTCCTATTTTAGTAGGAGGAACAGGTTTATATATTAAAGCAGCATTGTATAATTATGAATTTGACAATGAACCTGAAATAGCTAAAGAAAGAAACGAATCTACTAGTGAATTATATGAAAAATTATTACTTGTTGATCCTAAAACTACAATAGATAAAAATAATAGACAAAGAATTATTAGAGCTCTTAATTATTATGAAATTAATAAAAAACCAATTAGTTCTAAAAATAATAGTGATAAACTTTTATATGATACTATTTTTATTGGTTTAACTACTGATAGAGATAATTTATATAAACGTATTAATGATAGAGTAGATGTTATGGTTAAAAATGGTTTACTTTTGGAAGCTAAAAAAATGTATGAATCAGGTATTAGAACTAAAGCAATTATGGCACCTATTGGTTATAAAGAATTGTTTCCATATTTTGAAAATAAATATACACTTGATAATTGTATAAATATGATGAAGCAAAATAGTAGACATTATGCTAAAAGACAATATACTTTTTTTAATCATCAATTACCAATTAATTGGTTTAATGTTAATTATCAGAATTTTGATTTAACAATAAATGAAGTTTTAAATTTTATAAATAAAAAAACAGAAGAAGTTATGCATTAACTTTTTCTGCTTTTTTTATGTTCATTATAACTGGTAAAATAATTGGCTTTCTTCCTGTTTCGGTATATATATAAGTTGATAAATCACCTATAATTTCATTTTTTATTTCACTATAATTTAAATTACTATTTAATTTTGCTAAAATAGCTTTTTTGCTTATTTCTTCTAATTTCTTTAATAATATTTCATTTTCATTTACTAAAACAAAACCTCTAGTAGTGATATTTGGTTTACCTAGTAATTCTTTAGATGTAGTATCAATATTAGCTATTACAACTACAATACCATCACTAGCCATTATTTTTCTATCTTTTATGACAGCACTGCCAACATCACCAATACGATTACCATCTACATATATTTCATTAGCTGTAATTGAATTTTCTTGCGTAATAATACCTTTGTTTATAGATAAAACATCACCATTTTTAAGTACAAAAGTATTTTCTTTTGGAATGCCACACATTACTCCCAAATCCGCATGTTTTTTCAGCATTCTATATTCACCATGGAATGGCATAAAATATTTTGGTTTAATTAAATGAATCATTAATTTTAATTCTTCTTGATTACCATGCCCTGATGAATGGATATCTGATAGAGAAGTATTAGTATATACTTCTACACCTTTTAAATAAAGTTTATTAATTGTTTTGGCAATACTTAAGGCATTACCGGGAATAGCTGATGATGAAAAAATAACTGTGTCATCAGGTTGAAGCTTAATTTGTTTATGACTACCATTAGCTATTCTAGTAAGAGCAGCTAGTGGTTCTCCTTGGGATCCAGTACATAAAATACATACTTTATCAGGAGATAGTGTTTTGGCTTCTTCTGGCGTAATAAATATTCCTTTGTTTTTGATATATCCACCTTGTACAGATATTTCAATATTTGTATCCATACTACGACCAAATGTAACAATTTTACGATTATTACGGGCACATGTATCAACAATATGTTTTAATCTATAAATATTTGATGCGAATGTAGCAATAATAATTCTTCCTGTATGTTTACTAAATATTTCTGATAAGGCAGCATCTACTTTAGATTCACTGATAGACATACCTTCATTTAAAGCATTAGTACTATCACTAAGTAATAGTGTTACACCACGAGAACCAATTTCAGCCATTTTATGAAGATTAGCCATTGGTCCAATTGGGGTAAAATCAAATTTAAAATCTCCTGTAGTAACAATAGTACCATCAGGTGTTGTAATACATATTCCATGTGAATCAGGAATAGAATGGGTTGTTAAGAAAAATTCTACCTGAATATTTTTAAGTTTAACTTTAGTTTTTTCCGTATAAACAATTAAATTATTATATTTAATATTTCTTTCTTCAAGTTTTTTTCTGATAAGTCCAGCTGCCTGATTAGGCGTATAGATATATGGAACATTAACAGCTTGAAGAAGAAAAGGTATAGCACCTATATGATCTTCATGACCATGTGTTATAAATAAAGCTTTAATTTTTTTCTCATTTTGCTTAAGAAAAGTAAAATCAGGAATAATATAATCAACACCCATTAATTCATTACCTGGAAAAGTAACTCCAGCATCCGTTATAATTAATTCATCACCATGCATTATACAATACATGTTTCTTCCGACTTCACCAAGTCCGCTTATAGCAAATACTTTAGTGCCTTCGGATTTAAAAAATTTCATAAAAACTCCTTTCTAAAATTAGTTGATAAGCAACTTCATAATTATACTATTTTTTTTTCAATTTGTCTACATATAGGAAAAAAATTAATTATGTGTTAAAATAATAGTAGAAATATACTAATTATAATAGGTGATGTTATGGATATTGAAAGATTATTGTTGGAAGATGGAGAGTCAGTAAAAACTAGAATACTAAATACTGATAAAGAAACAAGATTAGAATTATTAAAAGATGATAGAATTAAAGAATTTTTCTTTAGTGAAGAAAATCATTATCCTTTTATATGGCTTACTGACTATTTAAATGAAGAAGAATTAAGAGTGTTTTTTAATAAATATAGTATAGAATTATTATTACAAAATAATAGAGTAATAGATAAATTAAATGTAATTATTAATTTTCAATGTGATTTTAAAGATGAAATACTTGCAGATGATAGAATTATTGAAAAAATAATTAGTAGTGAAGATTTACTTTTATACGCTAGTAATATTGGTGGTAAATGTTTTGATAAATTATTTGAAATAAGTATTAAAAATAATAATCTTAATCTTTTAAAAAGACTTAATCCTAAATTAGTAGTATCTAGATTAGATGATAATATATTAAAAAGTATAAATTATGAAAAAAATAAATATGTAATTTTAAAAATGGATTCTGAAATTGTAAATATATTTATGAATTGCATAGAATTTCAAAAATTATTTGAAATATATGATGCACAGTCTATAAACAATTTAATTAGTAATGGAGTAGATATTCCAGAAGAATTATATAGTGTAGTTATTAAAAAATATTTAGCTATTAATGATATTAGTGAATATAGAGCATTTGTTGATAATGTAAATAGACATAATATATATTTAGGTGAATTATTAGAAAAAAAGAAACATGAACAATATGATAATATGATTCATAATATTAATAATGGTATGTTTAATAAGTATCAAAAAATACTAAATGGTGAAGAAAAAATAAATGATCAAGATTATACTTTTATGGAATGGAAAATGAAAAATAATAGTAATTTAAAAGAAGAATTTATAAATCGTACAGATACGCAAATACTAGAAATGATTTGCGATAAATATTTTGGTGATTATACTACTAATGTCTTATTTAATATTCAAGAATTAGTTTCATTTTGTATAAGCGTTAAAGAAAATATAATTTCTAAAGAAAATTTAATAATATATAATACAATATTACAATTTAAAAATTTATCATTAGAAGATAAAATAAAGTTTTATGATAGTATTCCACTTGATATGCAAAGTTTATTTTATGATGATTATCGTAAATGTCAAAATTATATTGTAGAACTTATTAATAAAGAAATACCTTCTTTAGAAAATTTAAGAAAAGAACAAAAAGAAAACTTTGAGTATTATGTTTTAGATGGTGAAGATTTTGTTATGCCTGTACATTCAACAGGTTCTAATATGTGGCTTGATAGTAAAGCTAATAAAACACTTTCTATTTCTTTAATTGGTAATGAATGTTTAGGAACATTTAAAAATTTAGAAAGTTCAACTTTGATTGGATTTAAAAGTTTAAATCCTAAATCAATATTACATATGTATAATAGTGATTCATTTACTTCTAAAGAATATTCAACCAAAAGAGTAAATAAACTATATACACCACATGAATTATTAAAAAATACTAGAAGTTATAATGAAATATTAATTGATCAAAGAATTTATGAATATAGTGAAATACCACTTAAGCCATCTTTTATTATTTGTTATGATTTGGTAACAGATAAAGATATCTATATATCGCAGAAATTTAAATTGCCATTAATCATGGTAAATACTAAAAAATATAATCCTATAAATAGTGCTGGATTAAATCCATCTGATGATGATAAATATGTAACAGGATACTATGATATCCCAAGTAGAAAAAAATACTAGTTTTATATAGTATTTTTTTAATTTTTAGTGTAAAATGTAGTATAGGTGATATCATGGGATTATTTGACAAATTTAAAAGTATTTTTACCTCTAAAGAAAAAACAGAAAATTTAGATAAATATGAAAAAGGATTAGAAAAGACAAGAAAAGAATTTTCATCTAAACTTTCATTATTAAGTAAAAAACATCATAAATTAGATGAAGCTTATTTTGAAGATTTAGAAGATATATTAATACAAGCCGATATTGGAGTAAATACAGTATTAAAGTTTGTAGAAAAATTAAGAAAAAGAGTTAAAGATGAAAATATTATAGATGTTAATGATTTAAAAGAAATAATTGTTGATGAAATGTTTATTATATATGTTAATAATCAAGTTATTTCAACAAAAATTAATTATAGTAGTAATAATGACCCAACAGTTATATTATTTGTAGGAGTTAATGGTGTAGGTAAAACTACAACTATTGGTAAAATCGCAACTAAACTTCAAAATGAAGGTAAAAAAGTATTACTTGTTGCAGGTGATACATTTAGAGCAGGTGCTGTAGAACAAATAGTAGAGTGGGGAGAACGTTCAAAGTGTGAAGTTATTTATAAAGAAAATGCAGACCCTGCAAGTGTAGTTTTTGATGGACTTACTAAAGCTAAAGAAAATAATTATGATGTAGTTTTAATTGATACAGCTGGTAGACTTCAAAATAAAGTTAATTTAATGAATGAACTTGAAAAAATAAATAAAGTAATTGGTAGTATTATACCAAATGCTCCACATGAGACACTTTTAGTTATAGATGCTACAACAGGTCAAAATGGTATTAGTCAAGCAAAAAGTTTTAAAGAAATTACTAATATAACAGGAATAGTTCTTACTAAACTTGATGGTACCGCTAAAGGTGGAATAGTTCTAGCAATTAAAGATAGTGTTGATATACCAGTAAAGTATGTTGGACTTGGCGAAGGTAGTAATGATTTAGAATTATTTGATATTGAAAAATATATATATGGCTTATTTAAGGATATGGTGAGTAGTGATGAAGAAGAATAAACAAATTACATTATTTATTCAGTTTGTATTGTTTGTAGTTTCGGCAATTTTACTTTTTATAGGATTGTTTGAAAAAGCATTTTTTAGTATAGGTGAGATATCATGGGCATTGACGTTATTAGTAATGGCATATAATAATCATTTTTATTTCAAACGCAAATTTTTTACAATTTTATATATCGTAGGTGCTATAGTACTTATACTTGCTGCAATGGGAATTGGTCTTTAATGGAAGAAAATCTATATTTATGTAGTTTATATGATTGTTATCATAAATTATTAACCGAAAAACAATGCTTATATTTTGAGGATTATTATTTTAATAATTTATCACTTTCTGAGATGAGTGAAAATTATAACATTAGTCGTAATGCAGTTCATAAAGCAATTAAAGAAGTAAATAATAAATTAATTGATTTTGAAGAAAAATTAAAAATATATGAAAAGAATAAAAAGATATTAGAATTTAGTAAAAAATTAGATAAAGAAAAACAAAAAGAATTAGAAGATTTAATTTAAGGGTTGGTGAAATCATGTTTGGTAAAATAGTATATATGAATAATAACGTGGCTCATATTAAACTAACACAAGGTTTAGAAGCTGCATCTAATTTAATGAATATGCACGTTGTATTTGAAGATGGCAATAGTAGTTTTGTTGCCGAAGTAGAAGACGTTAGTGAAGAACTTATTAAAGTTATATTTTTAGGAGAATTTGTAAATGGCAGATTTGTTGGAGGTATTATTAGAAAACCACCTTTAACATCTAGTCTTAGACTTATAAATGACCATGAGCTTGATTTAATATTAAGCGCTGATAAAGATTCATTCCAAATGGGGATTTCACCACTTTATAATGAACATCCAATAACAGTTAATATTAATGAGTTATTTGGACATCATATGGCAGTATTTGGAAATACAGGTAGTGGTAAATCTTGCTCTTTTGCAAGTATGCTTCAAAGTGTATTTAAAACTCCAGGATTTTTACCTTATAATGCTAATTTTTTGATATTTGATACATATGGTGAATATCGTGAAGCATTTCGTGATTTAAATAAATATAATCCAAATTTAAATTTTAAAGTATATACTACAAATAAAAAAGATGGTTGTGAATTGTTAAGAATACCATTATGGCTTTTAAATGTTGATGATATGGCACTTTTATTATCAGCAACAGAACATTCGCAAATTCCAATTATTGAACGTATGCTTAAAATAGTTTCTATATTTTCACAATCTGATGAAAAATCAGAAGCTTATAAAAACCATTTACTTGCTAAAGCAATAATGTCTGTTTTATATACTAACCAACCAGCAGCTGCTAAAAGAAATGATATTTTTTCATTAATTGGTACATGCTCAACTAGTAAATTTAACTTAGATGCTCCTGTACAAGGAATTGGATATGTTAGAAAATTTAGAGAGTGTTTTTTAATTGATCGTGAAGGTAATTTCTCTGAAAGTAATTTGTTAACAAGTTATGTTAGTGAATTTATTAAAGATGAACTTGATAAGTATGATCCAGATACTATTAATTTTTATACATTAAAAGATCTTGAAAAAGCACTTGATTATACATTAATTTCTGAAGGATTACTTCAAAATGAAAAAGCTTATTCTTCAGCAATTACATTAAAAGTTAAACTTCATTCATTAGTTATTGGAGAATATGCTGATTACTTTGCATGTGATAAATATATAACATTAGATAACTATATTGCTAGTTTAGTTACTGTAAATGGTCGTAAAGCTCAAATAGTTGATTTTAACTTAGAAGATGTTGATGACTGGTTTGGTCGTGTTATTACAAAATTATTTTCACATTTAGTATTTGATTTTGTAAAGAAATTACCGAATAGAGCTTCTATACCATTCCACATATTCTTAGAAGAAGCACATAGATATGTTAGAAATGATAATGATAATGTTTTAATTGGTTATAATATTTTTGAAAGAATAGCTAAAGAAGGAAGAAAGTTTGGAATTATTTTAAACTTAATTTCTCAAAGACCTGTTGAAATATCAGAAACAGTTGTTTCACAATGTTCTAATTTCTTAATATTTAGAATTAACCATCCAAGAGATATTGATTATATTAAAAGAATGCTTCCAAATATTAATGCGGAAATTGTTGAAAAACCAAAGAGTTTCCATCCAGGTGTAGGTGTTGCTTTTGGTAGTGCGTTTAAAGTGCCAGCAATTGTTAAAATGCCAATGCCTAATCCAGCTCCAGGAAGTTCAAACTGTGATGTATTTGCTAGATGGAATGTTAGTAGATAATTAAGAGTAATAATGTTTTCATTATTACTTTTTTTATAGTATAATATTATTGGTGATATATATGTTTGAAAGTTTAAGTGATAGATTACAAAGTGCTGTAAACAAAATAAGAGGTTATGGCAAAATCACAGAAGATAATATTAATGAAATAACTAGGGAATTAAGATTAGCTCTTTTGGAAGCAGATGTTAACTATACAGTAGTAAAAGAATTTATTGCTAGTGTTAAAGAAAAAGCATTGGGTGAAGAAGTAGTTAAGAGCTTGAAACCTAGTGAAGTATTTATTAAAATAGTAAAAGATGAACTTGTAGAATTACTTGGTGGTGAAAAGGCTGATATATATACTTCAGGCAAACCTTCAATTCTTATGCTTGTTGGTCTTCAAGGTAGTGGTAAAACAACTACTATTGGTAAACTTGCAAGATTATTAAGAAAAAAACATGCTAAAAAACCATTACTAGTAGCTTGTGATGTATATAGACCAGCAGCTATTGATCAATTAAAACAAATTGGTAAAGAATTAAATATAGAAGTATATTCTGAAGGTAAAGGAAATCCTGTAGAAATAAGTGCTAATGCAATAGAGTATGCTAAAGAAAATCATTATGATTATGTTTTAATAGATACAGCAGGACGTCTTCATATTGATGAAGAATTAATGTTAGAACTTCAAAATATTAATGAAAAAGTACATCCTAATGAAATTATTTTAGTTATAGATAGTATGATGGGACAAGATGCTATTAATGTTATAGAAGGCTTTAATAATTCATTAAAACTTACTGGTGCCATTCTTACAAAACTTGATGGTGATACTAGAGGTGGTGTTGCATTATCAGTAAGACATTTAACTAATGTACCAATTAAATTTATAGGTGTTAGTGAAAAAATGGATGGACTTGAAGAATTTTATCCAGATCGTATGGCAACTCGAATACTTGGTATGGGTGATTTACTAAGTATGATTGAAAAAGCTGAAGATGTTATTGATAAAGATGAAGCTATGAAAGCTGCTAAAAAAATGAGCTCTGGTAAGTTTGATTTAGAAGATTTTTTATCACAATTAAAACAAATAAAAAAACTTGGACCTCTTGAAAATATTATAAAAATGCTTCCAGGTGTAAAGAAAATGGGACTTGATAATGTAAAAATTAATCCTAAAGATATGGCTCATATCGAAGCAATAGTTCTTTCTATGACACCTGAAGAAAGAAGAAATCCAGATATATTAAAAGCACAAAGAAAAATTAGAATAGCTAAAGGTTCAGGTAGAACTGTTGAAGAAGTAAATCGTTTATTAAAACAATTTGAACAAATGAAACAAATGATGAAACAAATGAAAAATGGAAATTTTAAAATGCCATTTTAAATAAGGCAAATACCATATTCAAAATATGGTATTTTTCATATTATAAAATGAAAGTAGAGGGGAATTTAATGTTTGGAAGAAATAATTGTTGTATGAATAGACCACAAATGGAACAATGTATTGTTGAACCAACTATTAATAAATGCGTAGAAAGAGAATTTTATCATGAAGTACCACATGTATGTCCAATTCATACACATATTATAAATAAACATATCTATAATCATAATTATACTCCTGAATATACATGTTCAGAAGAAAATCAAGTATGTAATATAGATAATGGACCATGTTGTAAATTTGTTCAAAGATAGATTTTTCTATCTTTTTTTTTAAATAGAGATTATAATTAAAGTGGTGGTAAAATGAAAGCATTAACAATAAAAGAACCATGGGCTTCACTAATAATAAATGGATATAAGAAATATGAGTTTAGATCATGGAAAACAAATTATCGTGGAAAAATATTAATACATGCAGGATTATCTTTGGAAAAAGAGGTAACTGAAAGATTTGAAAAATATAATTTAAAATATGTATTGGGTGCAATAATTGGAGAAGCTGAGTTGGTGGATTGTGTATTAGTTGATGAAAAGTTAAATAATAAACTTAGAATAATTGATCCTGTGGTGTATGGTAAAAGCAATCATGTAGAAACATATGGATGGAAGTTAGAAAATATAAAAAAATATGATAAACCAATATATGTAAAAGGTAAACTCGGATTATGGAATTATAAAGATTAAACTTTGTTTAAATATTCTTCTAAAGTAATCTTCTTTTTATACATTATTCTAGCTATTCTTTTTCCTACATATCTATAGTGCCATGGTTCATATTTATAACCAGTAATATATTCTTTACCTTTAGGATATCTTAAAATGAATCCATATTTATAAGCATTATTTATAAGCCATTTAGATTCTTTAGTAGAATCAAAGGAGTCATTATCATAATTAATATCGATGGCAAGACCGGTTTGATGTTCTGAGCATCCTGGTTTCGCAGAACAAAAACTAGCTTTAGTAAAACCCATTTCTTTTATATAATTTATATATAAATTCTTTTGATATTCATAACTTCTAAAGCAAGAAATAGCTTTAAGATCTAAATTGGATTTTAAAGCATTTTTACATAATCTAGTAAATGCCTTATTTACTTTTTTTCTTAAATAACATTCTTTTGTAGAAAACTTTTTGCTTACTTTTACTAAATCATTTGGTTTATAATTTTTATTTAATTTATTTTTTTTATTAACAAGAATATCATACATATTATCACCAATTTATTATATGAAAAAAATAGGATTTTGTCCTATTTTATATAATATGCATAGTATTCATCAAAAGTAATGTTTAAGTCGTGTATTTTTTGAGCCACTTCTTTACCGACATATCTGTAATGCCAAGATTCATAATCATATCCAGTAATACTTTCTTTGTCTTTAGGATATCTTAAAATGAATCCATACTTATAAGCATTTTCTTGTAACCATTTAAATTCGTTAGTATTTTCAAAATCTTCTGTGTTAGTATCATAAGTCATAATATCTAAGCATAAACCGGTTTGGTGCTCTGAAAAACCTGGTCTTGCAGCATAATGATCAGCAGCTTCAGTACCATTTCTATCCTTGTATTCTTCATATGTCTCACTTTGTTCATCATAATCTCTATATCCTGAAGTTATGATTAAATATAAATTTCTTTCTTTAGCACTATTATACATTTCAATGAAAGCATCATATACTTCTTCAACAATTTGATTTTCTCCATAAGCATACCAATCTTTAATGTTATATAGGTTTTCTGGCACATATTTTTTATCTAGATAATTAAATTTATTAACAAGTATTAGATTTCCTTTATCCATATCTGTTTTTTTTGTATTTGTATAAGGTTCATTATCCATACCAACATTTACCTTAGCAACTACATCATATGAAGTAGCTACTTCATCTTTTAAATGATAATCTAAATATTTGTCTACATTATCAAATATAAAATATTTTTCTTCATATAATTCTAATAAAAATTCATTATAATCTATCTTTAATAATTTTTCTTTATACTCATTTTTTAATTTTGATATCTTTTCTATTTGTTCATTATTATATCCAATTTCTTTTAACTTAAATTCATCTGTTTGTCTATATTGAATTTCTTTAATACCAATAATGATTCCAATAATTAAAAGAATAATTATAATTACTTTAACTATATTTTTATAGTTAATTTTTACTTTTTTCTTTTTCATATCATCACCATTACTATTATAATGGGAATAGAATTAAATGACAATATCATAAAGTTAAATTTCACAATTATATTTTTAAATGTTATAATTAATAGAGAGGTGAGTTTATGATTAAGCATTTAAAATATATGGATATAGAATATACAGATTCTGATTTAGAATATATAGATTTTATATCTAAAATAATTGATGAAAATAGTGAGAAAATAGTTAATTTTTTTGAGCTTGATAATTATGATGAAAAAACATATGTTAAACTATTTTCTAGTTTAGAAGAATTTAAAAAATATTATAAAGAAGTACATGGTAAAGAACCAAGAGACTGGGTATGTGGGTTTGCAATCAATAAAAATGTTTATACACTTACTCTTAATGAATATAGAAAAACTAGAACTCATGAAAATCATAATGTAAATGCTTTAATAAAATTAATACTTCATGAATTTACCCATTCTGTTCATATGAGAAGACATTCTAATATAACATTTAGATGGATTAGTGAAGGAGCAGCTACTTATCTTTCGGGACAGTATGAAGATAGTAATAAAATTAATTGTACATATGAAGAAATAATAAATTATTGTGCATATTCCAATTATAGATTTATGTTTGATTATGTTTTAAAAAAATATGGTAAAGAATATATCTTAAAACTAATAGATGATGAACAATTACTAGAACAAGAAACAAAAAGATTATTTGAAGAAACTAGTAATCAAAAAGAAATGTATGTAACACCTGAATTAGAAACAGAAAAATTTAAAAATTAAAAAAACTAGCAGATAATGGAGATGCAAATGCCCAATTAAAATTAGGAGAATTATATGATGCATATTCCTTATTTATGGATATATTAAATAAATCTAAAGAAGAAATAATTGTTATAGATAATTATGATGGTAAAGAACTATTAGATATATTAAAAAATATAAATAAAAAAATAATAATAGTGTCTAAAAATATAGATGAAATATTAAAGGAAAAATATGAAAGTCAGTATGATAATATTGAGTTTATAAATAATAATTCATTTCATGATAGATTTATAATACTAGATAGGGAAAAGTTATATTCATGTGGATTTTCATTCAAAGATTTAGGTAAAAAATGTTTTGGAATATATGAATTTAAAGATTTAGAATACTTAAATAAAGTATTAAAAACTATATTAAAATTTTAAGATGTAAATTTTGAAAAAACAAAATGAAATGTTATAATAGATATAGATAGGTTAAATAGGTGATTAAATGACTACAGTTTATTTATTAAGACATTCAAGACCATTTAGAAAATTAATTGGTGAATATAGTGCAAATGAAATAGAACAGATTAGAAATGAAAAAAATCCTTTAA
>JAEETF010000029.1 GCA_016290195.1 Bacilli bacterium
ATGATTTAAAAGTAATATCTGAAAAATTAGAAGTGATTAATGAACAATTATCAAATTATCAAAAGGAGAAAAGAAAGCAAAAAAATAAAATATTGATAATTATAGATATAAGTATCACTTTACTATTCATATTGTTAGCAATATTAGACAGTCCTTATCAGACTTGGGATTATAATATTACCGAATGGGCTATATTAGGAACTTTCTACCAAGCATTTGAATGGATGTTTATGAGATTAGCACCTATTGTTGTAATAGTATTAACAACTATTATATTAATTAAAAAGAATAAATAGCATAATAATTATAACATAAATAAAAAACACTAACAATTAAGCTAGTGTTTTAATATTTTAAATGGCAGGATATTATAAGAAATTTACAACTTACTATCTGTGTCTTCCAGATGCTCTTTCGGATACTTTTTTAATAGTTTCATTTGTTGGATTTAGATATTCAGCCATACTAATTCCATATTGTTCTTGTAACGCTTCTTCATTCACATCTTCCAATATTCCAATTAAATCAACTAATTGTTCAGAATATGGATTAAAAGTTTGATTGTTATAGGTACTACTTTCTAAGCTACTATTAATATCATAATCTTTTTCTTCTGGATTTGTAAATTCTTTAAATTCCATATTACACCTCTATATAGAACTCCATAAGTTGGAGTAAACATCTAAATGGCAGGGAGTTTCAGATTCGAACTGAAATTCTCGGTTTTGGAGACCAAGCGAATAACCATTAACTCAACTCCCTATGCAAGTAATTATACCACAAAAATATTTTATAAACAATATATTTAACAATATTTATTTATATTGTCATCTACTTTTACTTATGATATAATAACTTTGTTGCTTGTGTGATGAAATGGTAGACGTGCTGGACTCAAAATCCAGTGGTGGCAACACCGTGTCGGTTCGAGTCCGACCACAAGCACCAATTATAAAAAAGAACTAACTATCAAGTTAGTTTTTTATTTTGTAGGTATTGCTATAGAATAATTTTGTTTTGCACTTAAGAATCTTTGAATTCTAGGATCATTAATTTCTTCAGAATCAGTTTTTTCTATATCATCTTTTCTTGCAGTTTCAATTGCTCCAAAAAAACCATCAGCAGTAGAAACTAAACCTGGAAAGTTATATATTATTGCAGCTGTAATATATTCAATATTTGGAATAGTTTTAATTTTTTCTATACTTCTAGGATCTTTATCGTTATGAATTAATTTATATAGGTCAAATAGTTTTGCAAAAATGGTATTATTCTTTTTTTGAAGTTCAGATAAGAAATTATATAATCTTTTTGAACTAATACCATAATCACTAGCAAATTTTGATACATAATCTTCTAAAGTATTTGTTTCTCTTTCAACTAATTTTAAATTAACATCATCTAATTCCTTAAGTTGAGCTTTATTGTATGTTATAAGATTATATATGAAAAGATTAGGATTTTGTTTCATATTAGGATGTGCATTATCAATAACAGCTGCAGCATACTCGATATTATTTTTTTGTTCTAATTGAGAAATATAAAAATCAAGTTGATTTTGTGAAAGTAATGGAAATTTAAATACCCCATTCATCATATCAACAATTAAATTATTATTTCTAATTTGTTCTTCAATAACAAATTTTCTAAGCTGTTTACTACTAACACCTAATAACTTTGCTGCTGATTTAAGTGTATATAAATTTCCTACTTCTTTTACATATAAATTAGCTTTTATTTCATCATATTTTTCCATAACAATCCTCTACTTCCTTTTAAATATTTTAAAATCAGGAAATGCCCTTATAACACGTTTATATAAAATTGAATCTTTAATAATGTATTCTTTTACTTGTTCATTAAGTTCTTTTTTATTATTTCTTGGTATATCTTTAGCTCGTACTTTTATTTTATGAACAATTATTGATGATAAAGTAAAATCAAGTACAAATACTACTGATAAAAATATTAGTATAATTAATAAAATATTATGTGGTATACCTTCTAATAAAGTTTGAAAATATGGACTTACAAAAGAGACAACTATCGTACCTAAAACTCCAAACAAAATAGAATTTCTTAAACATATACGTCCATTTATATTAAACTTAAATCTACTATAGTCCCACCATTTAGTTTTAAAAACTTTTTCTAGAACATATCCTGTTATATATTCAATAATAGTACATACTATAGTAGAAATTAAAAATACTAATATATAATGATTTTTTAAATTACTAAAAAGATAAGTTAAAAATATACAAGAAACTCCATAAATCGGACAGATTGGTTCAATTAAGAAACCCCTATCGGTAAATTTTCTATTTAAAATACTGACATATGTTATTTCAATAATCCATCCAAGAAATGAATAAATAAAGAAAAGGCTTACTGCTTCTTGTATTAATCTCATATTATGCACCCTATCCCTATTATAAATTATATCACAATTAGCAAAAAAAAACCATCTTTTGATGGTAATTATCATAAATGGTGGAGCATAACGGGATCGAACCGTTGACCTCCACGGTGCAAACGTGGCGCTCTCCCAGCTGAGCTAATGCCCCATTCGATGACAACAATGTAATTCTAACATAATTGCCACCATTATGTCAATAGTTTAAATAAAACTTATTTTTTAACTATTCTTCCATGACCTGACAAGCTTGGTTCAATTTCATCAATACTTGTTTTAACTGTATCATCAATATTAAAAAATTTGATTAGCTTATTTGTCATTTCAGTATATGAACTTATTGCTTTATCATATTCATTTTGATTAATCATAACTGTGATTGGTTTTATATAATTTTCAAATAAAATTAAAGACATATTTACTCTACCATTAGAGTTTGCAAGCGATTCACTAATTACTGGTCCAATTTCATCATATTTTACTAGAATTTCAAGCCCTTTTATATTCTTTTGTAAATAATTTTTTCTGAATCCTCTAAGTGTCTCTAGAAAAATATTCTTATCATCCATATTTAATATTCCACATAATGTTGTTGTAATATAACATCCAGTATGTCTTTGACTTTCTTTACTAATATCAAAAGCTTTTTTAGCATCACTACTACTTCTTAAATAAGCTGTACAATAACGATTACAAGCATTATCAGTCGCTAAATGTCTTTCTCCTAATTTATCACAATAGTATTTACCATAAACATGATCATGATCAATATTTAAATATGTACATTCACTACAAGTTTTACTCATAAAAACCCCTCTTTCAAGAGTGATATACTATCATAATTATTAATACAAAGTCAATACTTTTTATTTGTTTTTATTTGTTTTTCAGTTATAATATAAGTAATAGGATGTGTTTTATGAAAAGAATAAAAGAACTTATATTGCCAATATATATTATTATAAATATTTTATATTTAACAATCGGCAGTTATTGTTTTGCAACCTTGAAATGGTCTCAATATAATCTTGCACAAGGATTATGGATAATTGCTGGTTTAAATATATTAATTTGTCTTGCAATAATGATTAAAAAATTAATTAAAATGGAAAAATTTCGTTTCAAAATAATTGATTTATTTATATTACTTATCATAATATTTAGTATTATATCTTGGATATTTGCTATTAATCAAAAAGCTGCACTTGTAGGTTCAGTTGGTAGATGGGAAGGATTATTAGTAATTATTTATTATTTTACAATATTATTTTTAAGTTCATTTGTAAAAAAAGAACATAAAAATATAATTGTATATGCAATTCTTGTTTCAGGAATGATTCAAGTATTTTATTCACTTTGCCAAGTACTATCAATATTTGATGTAGCAACAGTTTACCATGATCAAAAACCATGGGCATCTGGATTTACTTATAATCCTATGTTTTTTGCAACATATATGATAATATGTCTTGGATTATCTATTGGATTATATTTTGATTCAGAAAAATTAATCAAAAAAATTTTATTTATTCTTTGTTCACTATGCTTTACAATTGGTCTTTTTATTAGTAATACTTTAAGCTGTTTTATTGGATTAATATTCATTTTTATTATTGTTTTAATATACTCCATTAAAAACAAATATTTTTGTAAATTGATCATTATAACTATCTTATTAATATCTACATCTATTACAATGCATTTATTAAATGCTACTACAATGTTTAATGATTTTATTACAATGCAAAATGAATCTAAAGAAATAGTATCTGGTAATGCTCAAAAATATTATGGAAGTGGCAGAGTTTTTATTTGGACTGAAACTATGAAAATTGTACCTAAATATCTTACTCATGGTGCTGGAATTGATAATTTTTTATATGCATTTGGTAATAAACCTCTTCAAAAAAATCGTATAATATATGATAAAGCCCATAATGAATACTTACAAATACTAATTACTGAAGGATTATTTTGTCTTATAAGTTATTTATTATTATATATTTTTATTGTTGTAAAAGGGTTTAAAAATAATTTTAAAAATAAACAAATATTTTTACTTCTTCCAATTATTGGATATTTAGTACAAGCATTCTTTAATATAAGTGTTATTGTAGTAGCCCCTATTTTTTATATATGTTTAGGCCTATTAGTTGATAGAAAATAAGAAAATATGTTAAAATTATTATGATGGTGGTTAATATGTATAGAAAGTATATAAAGCGCGTTTTAGACATTATTATTTCACTAATTATTTTATTAATAGTTTGGCCACTACTACTAATAATTAGTCTAATAATTAAAATAGTTGATCATGGTAAAGTTTTCTATAATCAGGAAAGAACTGGATTATATGGAAAAAGCTTTAAAATGTATAAATTTAAAACTATGAATGATAAAAAAGTAACTAAATTTGGTAAATTTTTAAGAATAACTTCTTTAGATGAATTACCACAGTTTATTAATATATTAAAAGGTGATATGTCTTTAATTGGTCCAAGACCTTGGATACCTGATTATTTTAAAAGATTTAATAATACCCAAAAAAAACGTGTTAATGTTAAACCTGGTATTATTGGTCTTGCCCAAGTAAATGGTAGAAATAGTATTAATATATTTCAAAAAATTAACTATGATATAGAATATATTGAAAATTTAAGTTTTATATTAGATATAAAAATTTTATTTAAAAGTTTAAAAGTCATTATTATAAAAGAAGACATTAATAATATTGAAGAACATTTAAAAGAAGAATTACACTTATTAGAAAATCAATAGGAGGATACATGAAATTAGAAATTCTATTATCAGTAATGAATTTAAATAAAAAAGATTTGGATAAAATGAATATTACAAGTAAATGTACTGTTATAAATCAATGTGAAAAAAATGATACTGAAAATTATAAAAATTTCAATATTTATTCTTATAATGAAGTTGGTTTATCAAATAGTCGAAATAGAGGACTTGAAAAAATAAGTAAAGACATATGTATTTTATGTGATGATGATGTTATTTATAATGAAAATTATGAAAATATGATAATTCAAGAATTTGAAAATAATAAAAAAGCAGATATTATCATATTTAATATAACAAGTCCCAATAGAAAAATAAGAATAAATCAAAAAAACAAAAGGTTACATTTCTACAATATTCTTAATTTTACTAGTACTAGAATTGCTTTTAGAACAAATAAAATTATTTTAAAAAAAATTAAGTTCAATCCTATGTTTGGAGCGGGAGCGAAATATCAAAATGGTGAAGAAGCAATTTTTTTAAATGAATGTTTAAAACATAAATTAAAAATATATGCTAGTACTAAAAATATTGGAATAGTATATCAAAATAAATCTACATGGTTTAATGGTTATGATAAAAATTTCTTTTTTGATAAAGGAGCAATTTTTACAGCTATTAATAAAAAAGCAAGACATTTATTATTTTTACAATTTTTATTACGACATAAAAATTTTTTACACAAATTAAGTTCTTTTGCTGCATACAAGTATATGCTTCAAGGTTCAAAGGAGTATTTAAATGATATCCGTAATAGTCAACGTATATAATGGTGAAAAATATATTAAAAAATGCCTAGACAGTATTATTAATCAAACATATAAAAATTTAGAAATATTAATTATTAATGATGGTTCTACTGATGATACATTAAAAATATGTCAAAGTTATGAAGATAAAAGAATAAAAATTATAAATCAAAAAAATATTGGTATATCTCTTTCAAGAAATGTAGGAATTGACAATGCAACTGGTGAGTATTTATTCTTTGTTGATTCTGATGATTATATTGAACAAGATACTATAAAATACTTATATAATACTTGTAAAAAACATGATGTCAAAATGGCAATTTGTCAATCAATAGTAGTAAATAATTATGACAAAAAAATTAAAAATGAAGATGAGAATGTTACAATAATATCAGGTGTAGAATTAGTAAAAAAAATATTACTTAATATTGAAAGAAATGGTAATATTTGGGGAAAACTAATGCATAAAGATATTATTAAGCAAATAAGATTTGAAAATAGAATAATAAGTGATGTAGCAGTTATTCATAAAATGGCATTACTTTTAGAAGAAATTGCATATTCAAATCAAATAAAATATTATTATTACAAACATCCAAATAGTATTTTATCAAGTAAGAGTGCAGATCATTCAATTGATTATTATAAAGCATCTTTAGAAAGATATGACTTTATTAAAAAATTATATCCTAATTTAATTGAAAATGATATTTGTATTTTATTATCGATAGTTAATCTATATTCTCATAATAATATTAAATTAAATAATTTTTTAAATAGTGAAAATGCAGTAAATAAATTTAAGAAAATGTTTACTTTAAAATTTATAAAAAGTAATTTAAAAAGAAATGATAAAATTAAAATATTATTATTTAGAATTAGTCCAAAATTATATCAATTTATTTTAAAAAAATATTTAAACCATAAAAAATAATATTTAAACAATTATGAGGTTCAATATGAAAGTACTACAAATTATAGATGGTGATTCCTATGGAGGAATTGCTAAAATAATTAATGATTTAACTAAAAACATTAATAATATTAAATTTGACTATTTGACTTCTATCAATTTATGTAATAATTGGATAAATTTAAATATCAGTAGGAGAACATTAAAAGGAAAAATAATATATAATCATAGATTGCGTAAATTCTTAAAAATGAATAAATATGACATAGTTCATATTAATTCTGGTGTATTTTTATTTTCTTTTCAAGTAGTACTTATATGTAAATTAGCTAAAATTAAAAAAATAGTTGTTCATTCACATAGTACACCATATATTTCAAAAGTAAAAAAATTATTTATTAAAATATTAAATCCTATATTTAGAAAACTTACAAATGTACATTTAGCTTGTTCTATGGAAGCAGCTAAATCATTATTTACTAAAACTAATGATGTTATCATTTTAAAAAATGGTATTGATATAAATTATTTTAAATTTGATGAAAAAATTAGAAATAAATATAGAAAAGAATTTAATATTGATAATAAAACTATATACTGCCATATTGGTAATTTTGAAAAAAACAAAAATCATAATTTTCTAATAGATTTATTTAATGAAATTCAAAAAAATAATAGTAATTCTATTTTATTACTAATTGGTAGTGATATAAATACTAATATAATTGAAAAAGTTAATGAATTAGGCTTAGAAAATAAAATTTTATTTTTAGGTTATAGAAGTGATATAAAAGAATTATTATGTGCAAGTGATATATTTCTATTTCCTAGTCTTCGTGAAGGTTTAGGAATAGTTCTTATTGAAGCACAAACAAATGGACTTCCTGTATATGTTTCTAAAAATATATCTGAAGAAGCAAATATATCTAATTTATTTAATAAAATAAATACTTATGATATTAATGATTGGACAAAAAGAATTAAAACTAATAATGAACGTAAAAATGCATATCAAAATACTATTAAAGCAAAATATGATATTAAAATATCTAGTAAACAATTAGAAAATATATATTATAATTTGAAAGAGGCAAAAAATGGAAAAAATTAGTGTTATAGTACCTGTATATAATAGTCACAAACATATTAAAGAATGCCTTGATAGTATTATTAATCAAACATATAAAAACATTGAAATATTAGTTATTAATGATAAAAGTACTGATAATAGTTTAGAAATAATTAATAGTTTTAAAGATAAAAGAATTAAAATTATTAATCTAAAGAAAAATAGTGGTGTTGCAGTAGCAAGAAATAAAGGTATTGAAGAAGCTACTGGTAATTATATATGTTTTATTGATTCTGATGATTATTGGTATCCTGAAAAACTTAAAAAACAAATTAAATTTATTAAAAATAATAATTATGCATTTATTTATAGTGATTATGAATTTTTAAGTTCTAAAAGAAAACATAGAGCAATTGTTCCAAAATCAATAACCTATAAACAAGCATTAAAAAATACTACTATTTTTACATCAACTGTAATGTTCAATATGCATATTTTAAATAAAGAAGATATTTATATGCCTCTAATTAAAAGAGGACAAGATACAGCATGTTGGTGGCAAGTATTAAAAAAAGGCATTACTGCCTATGGAATTAATGAAGTATTATCAGTATATAGAATACATCAAAAGTCTCTTTCACATGATAAATTAACTGCATTAAAAAGAACATGGCATTTATATAAAAGAGAAAATATTCCATTTTTTAAAAGATGTTACTATTTTATTTGTTATGTTAAAAATGCTATTAAACGTAGAATATAAGATTTAATCACTAAATTTAATATCTATAATATCACTAATAGGTATTAATTCATTATCAATTGTTATTAAATGAACACTATTTCGCCCAATAATTCGTCTTTTAATAGTTTGATCTTTCATAGTTATTTCTACATCTGCTTTATATACATATCTTGATGAACTAAAAATAGAACTAATTTTTCGATTTATATTTAAACTATTAGTTTCTACTTTTTCTTTTGTTTCACCATAAGTAATATTTTGATTATGAGCAGCTGTATCTAAAATATTACCAGCAAATACACTAGGTAGTTTTTTGGACATAAAAGCATAACCTCCTCATTTAAGGTTATGCTTATTATTTTATTATTATTCATACATATGAGTGCGAGCATATTCGATTAAAGCAGCACTTCCTTTGGCAGTTGGATGGATGCCATCACTTCTACAATATCCTTCTTTACAAGCACCATTTTTATCTTTCATAACTGGTGCAGAATTTAAAAATTTAACATCTAATTCTTCACACATCTTACCTATATAATAATTTAATTTATTAATTTTATCATTATTTATACCTGTTGTTTCTTCATCAAAACTTCCATCAACAGGAGGAATTGATTGAATAATTAATTTTGTATCAGGACTTACTTCTTTTATTTTTGTTATTAATTCAGTATATTTTTCATAAAAATACTCAGCAGACATATATGCAGCACTATTTGTACCTAAAGTCATTATAACCATTTCAGGTTGATACTTTTCAAAATTTTCTACAAATGTTCTATCAGTATCTTGATGATTTATATATATAGGTGATGTAAGAGCTGTTTCTGGAGTTATTGAAATTTGATGCCATAACTGAGTTCCAGGTATTTCATCATTTATAACATAATAAAGTGCCATAGAATCACCAGCAAAAATTATATTATCTATATAATCTTCTCCACCATCTTCAGTTTCTTTTAAAGTAACACCTTCAAATAAACCATCTAAAGTAAAATCTTTAACACTCATATTAAGTGGTGAATTTTTAGTAACTTCTACTTTTCTAGTAACAGATTCTTTATTACCACTTTTATCACTAACTTCATATGTTAATATATATTCTCCTTCTTTAGAAGTATCTACTTCGCCACTTACTTTTACTTCTTCAGTAATATCACCGTCACTATTATCAAGAGCAACATAGCCTGGATCTTTAAATTTGCTATCAAGCATAACTATAATTTCTTTACCACCTTTTAAAGTTATAACTGGTTTTTCTTTATCTATTACTTCTATCTTTTTAACAACACGATACTCTTTATCATTCTTAACATAAATATATGTAACATTATATGTACCTGCTTTAGAAGTATCAACATCACTTTCTACTGTAACATTAGTAGTAACATCTATATCTTTATATGTAGCTTTAAAATCATTTTCAAAAGTACCACCAACATTTACTTCTGTATTTTGAATTTCTACTTTAAAATCTTTACCTAATTTACCAAGTAAACTACAAATAATTAGTATTATTCCAATTAAGCAAAAAAGAGCAATTAAAACATTCATTACTTTAATTTTTCTACGTCTTCTTCTTTTCATAGTATCACCATTATAATTATTGCACACGTTTATTTTTTAGTCAATAAAGTAAATGAAAGTAAAAATAGTATTATACCTATTATTAATGAATATAAATTATCTATTTTTATTGTTAAAAATAGTATTATTATTGATCCAATAGTAAAACCTATAATAGAACTATATAATTCACTTTTATTTCGTTTTAATAATATATGTATAATTCTCGATATTATAATTAATCCAAATATAATACCAAATAGAAATGGTATTGTATATTTTAAATAAGAAATTATAAAATAATGTGAAAATAAAGTTAATACAAACTCATAACAATCAAGTATCATAAAAATTGCTGTACCACTAATACCAGGTACAATACTTGTAAATGCTTCAATTATACCAAGAAAAAAAATACTAATAAATGAATAATTTATAATATTAAAACTATTATTAATAAATTTTAAACTAAATACAATTAAAAATGATATTATTGTAATAATAATATTTTTTTTATTAAAATCTATTTCTTTTTTTAAATTATAAATACCTCTACTAATTAATCCTATAAAACAAAAAATAACAATATTATAATATTTTAATATTAAGTATTTTAGAAATATACTAGTAATAATAATTGCAAGTAAAAAGCCTAAACATATAGGAAATAAAAATAAAATATTCTTTTTAATATTTTTTAAAGGATAACTCATTATTTCAATTATTTTATCATATATACCAAATGTAATAGCTAACATACTACCACTTACACCTGGTAAGACTTTACCTACACCAATAAAAAAACCCTTCACAAATAAATTAATCATTTTATCACCTAATAAAAGATATTTATTTATGTGGGTTTTTAGTATTTAAATTTATAATCAATATTATACCTAATAAAACAATAGACATACCTATTAAAAATGTTTTAATATTTTCAAGGTCTATAAATGCTATAATCAAAAAAGATATCATTAAACATAATAAAACAATTTGTAATATCTTCCACTTCACTAGAAACATCACTTCCATAACTATTGTAACATAAAATCATAAATATTAATATACTAATATTATTGTAATATTTTAGGCATTATTATATAATTGTTTTGGTGATTAAAATGAGTATACTAATTATAGGTGCTGATACAAAGCAAGGACTTTTTTTTACTGAACAATTAAATAAATTTGGATATGAATTATTTGTGACTGGTAAAAATAAATTTAAAATTAATAAAATTAAAGAAAATATTTCAGATAAAATAGAAACAATAACTATAGATCTTGCTAGTATTTATAATTGTAAAAAATTATTTAATCAATTATCTAAAGAAAATATTAATATTGTAATTAATTGTACAAATATTTTATCAAATAAAAACTTTTTAGATACATCAATTGATGAAGACTTAGATTTAATTGATAATAATATATGTTCAATTCATACTATTACAAAATTATTTCTAACATATTTTGAAGAAAAAAATAATGGGTATATATTTAATTATAATTCAAATGAAAATACTTCCATAACAAATAATGCTTGTAATGAATATCTAAATAAATTAACTAAATCAATTAATTATGAACTAGTAAAAAAAGAAAAAAATGTACAAGTAATATCTTTTAATGAAAATAACAAACAAGAAGTTATTAATAAAATTAATACAATAAAAAAATAGGTTAATCCTATTTTTTTTCATCTAATTCTATATCAGCTATATGTTTAGGATGTCTTTTAGAAATTGGAAGAGTTTCAATCCATTTTTCCCCATCCCATTTTTTTAAAGCGTTTTCTCCATACCATTTTTTCATAACTGCTTCGACATTATTATATGAATAATACTGTCTACCTTCAAATTCATATAATCTAAATGGATATACATCTTCTTTTGGAAATATTGGTTCTCGCATTATTTTTTCCCATGGAATTGCTATTGTTTGAGAAGCATATTTACTATCTTTATTTTTTCTACCATATTTCTCAGCTTTTCTTAATATAATTTTTTTAAGCCATAATGCTTTAAAGCCTAAATTATCAAGTAAAACCATAGGTATCATAAGTGCTCTAATTGGTAATCTTTTAAGTTCATCCCAAATTTTATTATTTGCTACATTATCATAAATAACAATATCAATAAAAATGCCATCGCCATCACATTTATTACGTAATAATGTATTTACTTCTTTAACATAGGTGCCTTTTTTTCTAATTTTCATAGATGGTATTAAAACGTTATATCTATCATCTGTTTCAAAACAATGAAAATAGAATTTATCCGATAAATCTCTTTTTAATGCATCAATAAATCTTAACCAGTCTTCCTTCTTTATACAAACATCGATATCATCATCCCAAGGAATAAATCCCTTATAATTATATATACCTAAGGCTGATCCAGCTATAAGTGCATAATCTATTTTATTTTTAACACATATACGATGCAACTCATCCATTATTTCTAATAATTCCATTTGAAGTCTTCTAACAGTAATTTTTTTACCACTTGAAGTTTTTAAATAATAGATATTATCATCGATAATACAATCTTTCTTCATATAAACACCTAATATAATTATAATCCTTTTTTCCCAATATTTAAACCTTTATTTTACATATTTAATTTTTAAAAGCTTTCAATCTATAATTTACAATAATATTACTTTTTTGCTCACTAAAAAATGGTGTTTTTTTTAATAATTCTAAATGTAATTTTATATTATCAAAAAAAAATGTAAATAAAAACACTTATAAAGTGTTAATATTTATTTCTTTAAAGTAAGTTTTTTAGATATATCCAAGTTTTCTAAAAAATCATTATTGATTTCCTTTATATCTGCTGCTGATAGATTATCATATGTTATACCGCTTCTTTCATAGCAACATAACAATGAATAAAACCTACTTTCTAATTCTCTACGTTTTTTATCCAGATTATTCTCAGTTATTTTTTCGCTTTGCAATTTATTATCAATATTATCAGAAAACCATTTAATTCCTATACTTTCTAATAATTGAACTTTTCTAACATCTAAATGAGTATTATTTCTACCCTTGTATGCTTGTTTTTGAGATGCTAACCAAGTTCCTATTGTTATGCCATTTTCATCGTAATTAATACCATCACTGGTTTTGAAATCACTCGCAATATTTATATTTCCATAATATTCATAATACTTCTTAGTCAGTTCATATTTTTTATACCAATTATTTTCATATACATTACATTCAAAGCGCATACCTATTTCAGTTAATAATTCAATTTGCTTAGAACTAAGTATTCGTCCACCATTTTTTTGATATGCTTGTCTTTGTGCCGCAATCCATACACCAAGTTGTATTCCATTTTCATTATAATCAATACCGTTTACTGTCTTAAAACGAGAAGATATTTCTAAATTACCATAATGTTCATAATATTTTTTAGCTAATTCATATTTATAAAGCCAATCTTTAGCAGCATTGATTATTTCAAAGCGCATATTAATTCTATTTAACAATTCAATTTGTTCTTTTTCTATTATCCTACTACCTCTTTTTTGATATGCTTGTCTTTGTGCTGATAACCAAGCACCAAGTGAATGGCCATTTTCATCATAGTTAATACCATCTATTGTTTTAAAGCTAACTGGTATTTCTAAATCGCCATAATGTTCATAATACGTCTTAGCTAAATTATAATATTTCATCCAACTATCAACACGACTAGTACATTCAAAACGCATACCAATATTAGTTAGCAAATTTATTTGTTCTTTACTCAAATTTTTTTTAATTCTGTCACTTCTTAATGATGTTATCCAAGCACCAAGTTGTATACCATTTTCATCATAATCAATACCATCTAATGTTTTAAAACGAGAAGATATTTCTAAATTACCATAGCGTTCATAATACTTTTTTGCTAGTTCATATTTTTGATGCCATCTAATATTATTATTATTTTGTTCAAAATTAATGCCAATTTCTTCTAATAACTTAATTCTTTCTTTATCAATAGTATATGTTCCAATTCCTTTATAGGCTTGTCTTTGAACATGAATCCAACTGCCTAATGCGACACCATTTTTATCATAATCAATGCCATTTATTGTTTTAAAACGAACTGGTATTTCTAAATTACCATAATATTCATAATATTTTTTAGCTAATTCATATTTTTGACACCAATTATTATTTCTTTTATTTTTTTCCATAAAAACACCCCTGTAGTGGTTGTTATTATACACTGATTCTATTTTTATGTAAAGAAAAACACTTATAAAAGTGTTAAAAGATACCTACTATTTCTTCATTATCATCTATATCTATTTTTTCATAATTAGGTATTTTTGGTAAACCTGGCATAGTTAATATGTCACCAAGAAGTATTGTTATAAATCCAGCACCATTATAAAGTTTAATATTTTTTACATGTATATCATAATTAGTTGGATATCCTAATTTATCTTTATCATCAGAAATAGAATACTGTGTTTTAGCAACACATATTGGAAGTTTACCAAAACCTAATTTTTCTAATCTATCTATTTCTTCTAAAGCTTTATCACTATATATAACATTACTTGCATGATATATTTCTTTAGCTAATTTCTCTAATTTTTCTTGTAATGAATCATTTAAATCATAAATATATTTTAAATCTCTTTCTTCACAATTTTTTAAAACTTTATTAGCTAAATCTATTGCCCCATGACTACCTTTATAATAAGCAGTTGAAATACTAAATGAAATGTTTTCTTTATCGCAATATTCTTTTACAATATTAATTTCAGAATCATAATCTGTATTATATTTATTTAAACATACTACTAAATTAATATTAAATTTCTTTAAATTATCAATATGAGCTTTTAAATTACATAAACCATTTTTTACTGCATCAACATTTTCAGTTAATAATGCGTCTTTTTTAATACCAGCATTATATTTAAGAGCTTTAATTGTTGATACTAATACAATACAACTTGGCTTAATATTAGCAAATCTACATTTAATATCAAGGAATTTTTCTGCTCCTAAGTCAGAACCAAATCCTGCTTCTGTTACTACATAATCAGCTAAATTCATAGCAGTTTTAGTAGCAATTATTGAATTACACCCATGAGCTATATTAGCAAATGGTCCTCCATGAATAATTACAGGATTATGTTCAAGAGTTTGTACTAAATTAGGTTTTAGTGCTTCTTTTAAAATAACAGTCATAGCACCATCTACTTTTAAATCTTTGGCAAAAACTGGTTTACCATCTTTTGTATAAGCTACTAATATATTACCTAATCTTTTCTTTAAATCTTTAATATTGCTTGCTAAACATAAAATAACCATTATTTCACTAGCTGCAGTTATATTAAATCTATCATCTCTTTTTAAACCTTTACCATCTATATCAATTGATATATTTCTAAGTGCTCTATCATTTAAATCTAAACATCTTTCAAATTTAATAGTATTAATATCAATATTTAATTCATTACCAAAATATATGTGATTATCTATAGCCGATGCAAGTAAATTATTAGCACTTGTAATCGCATGAAAATCACCATTAAAATGAAGATTAATATCATCCATAGGAACAACTTGTGAATATCCACCACCTGTTGCACCACCTTTAAGTCCAAATACTGGTCCAAGAGAAGGTTCACGAAGAGCAGCTATTGCTTTCTTTCCTAATTTATTTAAAGCATCTAATAGTCCAATACTTACAGTTGTTTTTCCTTCACCAAATGGTGTTGGATTAGTTGCTGTTACAAGTATTAAATGACTATTTTTACTTTTATTTAAAGGATTTATTTTAGCTTTATATTTTCCATAAAAATCTATATTATCTTCTAATCCTAAGTTTTTAGCAATCTCACTAATTGGTAACATTTTTGATGAATGTGCAATTTCAATATCTGATTCCATTTAAATCACCTCATTAATGATTATACTATGTTTTAGCTATTTATGCACGAAAAAAAAGCTATTAGCTTTTATTCTGTATATATTCCATTGATTTTATCCATATTTTCACTAGTTAATGGATCAATAATCCACTTATTATCTTTTTTAGTAAATGTTAAAGAAATAGTATACTTAATTTGTTTTTTTGTATCTTTCATTATGCCTAAACGACGTTTCATAATTTCATCTTCATTTTCAATACTTAAATCTGAAATAATTTTTTCAAGTCCTGATTTAACATCACTATAATCATTAACTTCTATTAAAACATCTACTGTTGCTTTATCACCATCTATTCTTTCTTCTAATATTTTATATTCTAAATCTTGATAATGTTTTTTCATAACACTACGGTATTTTTCTTTATTTTCATTACTTAAATCCATTTTATCTATTTCTAAATCTAAATCATTTAATACTTCCTTATGTAATGATTGATATCTACCTAAAAATATTTCTGCTTGCTTTGTTGGAGTATTATTTAAACTTACTTCACAACCACAAAGTAATAATAACAATAAAGCTATAAATTTTTTCATTTTATCACCTTCTATAGTTATATTGTATTTTTTTATAAATTTTATTCATAAAATGCGTTAAATTGCGTAAAGTATGAATATATCTATATTGACTTGTTAAGGGTTAATGTTACAATTAAAGTAGAGGTGACTATATATGAATCGTATGAATTTACTTGCAAATAGATATCTTATTAGAACTTATGCATATAGATTTAAAGCAGCTGGTATTGTTTTAGAAGAAGATGAGCTTGTCAAAAAATTAGAAAACTTAGATGAGACTGCACTTAAAAATACTTTAGGAAAAATACTTTTTAAAGATAAAAATCAAATTCTTGAATCTATTAAAGCATTAAATATTCAAGCATATATAGTTAATAAAGATGATAGTATTGATAAACTTAAAGAAGATGCGAAAAAGAAATTAAATTTATCTGACATATCCGAATTTCAAAATGGTAATAAAAGATACTTTAAATTTACTGATAGAAATGGTGACATAGCCGTTACTAAAAATTTAAATAGTAATGCTCGTGATTTATTTTTAGATATTTTGAGTAGTGATACTTTTGTAGATAAAAATGATGGTAAAAGTAATGCTGAAGATATATTCAAAGCACTTAAAAAGAGAAAACTAATTGAAGTTAAACTTAATAGTTCAACTAATATTGAAAATGAAAAATCTAAACGTACTAAAGCAATTATTAAAGAATTTCAAAAACATTTTCCTAATAAAAAAATTGAGTATTCAATAGAAGAACAATTATTCATTGTTAGAGATGAAAAAGAAGATAAAATATTAGCTATTGATAATGTTAATGGTAAATTAAAAATTAAACAATTAACTCAAAATAAATATGATAATAATGATAATGGTGAAAAAGAACAAACTGCAGCACCTATTAATGAACAAGAAATAATTATTGAGATAGAAAATGATTCAGAAATTAATAATATTATCAATAATGGTATTGATAATGATGTTAGTGATGAAATAATAACTTCACAAGTTCAAAATGTTATTAATAGAAAATATTCAAGATTTGCAAGCTATGCAGGTATGGCATTAATTATTTC
Source organism: Bacilli bacterium (assembly GCA_016290195.1). Lineage (GTDB taxonomy): Bacteria > Bacillota_I > Bacilli_A > RF39 > UBA660 > UMGS1045. The sequence continues at coordinate 17,812 of JAEETF010000029.1, forward strand.
TAATTTAATTAATAATGCTAGAAATAATGGTCATGATAACAGTAATAACTTATCACGTGGTAAAGCATATGTTCTAACAAATGGAAGAAATATTTTTACACCTTCAGATGAAGTTCCACAAACCGCATAATGCGGTTTTTTTAGTAAAAGAAAAAATCACTAATGTGATTTTTACATACTTCTTACAGGTGCAACAACTGGATCTTGTTTTATATTTTTAGTTATTTCTTCAATTAATTTATCTCTTTCAATTCTAAGTTTCTCAATTAGTTCATCATGTTCTTTTTGTAATCTTTCTCTCTCTGCGGCTTTCTCAATAGCAGCCTGTTCTTTTCGTTTGCTATTCCATTCTCTAAAGGACTTAATTTGTTCAGATGCATAATTTTTTACATTATTGTAAATAAGTACACCGCCAACTATGTAACCAGCAGTCTTTACTCTTGCTTCTTTAAAAGCAGTAGATACTTTTTCATCAAGAGCATCTTTTTTATTTTTTATTGCTTGTACAATATTATTACCCATTGATCCTACTTTAGACAATGCACTCTTAGTATTTTGAACAACACTAGCTTTTAAGTTTAACATATCTTGTTTACGCATTTCTGCACTTAATACTCTTGCACTTTGTTTAGCATTCTTATGAGATTCTTTTTCTTTAGCTTTTTCTGCTTTCTTTCGAGCAAGTTCTTCTTTATATGCTTCTATTTTTTCTTTTTTTACACGTTCTTTTTCAAATTTATCAGCTCGATATTGCGCTAATTGTTCAGATAAAAAGTCGATTCTATCATTAATTCCTTTAATAGCATTATTAAAAAGTGAAGTTACAAATATTTGAGAATTTGCAAATGCATTAGCAATTTTTAAATCTATATTTCTTGGATTTAAGCTATTTAATAACTTTTTACCAACAATTTTCATAAGTGCCATTGCAGATTTAGCCTTTTGAATAGCTCCCTTTTTAAAATTTAAGACAGCTTCTTTTCTTTGTTCGCGGAAATATTCTTTAAATGCTTCAGCACTTTCAACTGCATTTTGATGTTGTTTTTCTCTTTCTGCTGCCTCAGCTATACGAGCTGCTTGTTCTCTTTGCTTTTGAGCTATAAGTTCTTGTTTTTGGCGAATACGTTCAGCTCTATTAGCACGATATTTAGCAATTTGTTCTGAAGTAAAATTAATAATACCATTAACTGCACTAACCGCAACCGCCGCACCTTCAAGAGCAATAGTGCCTGATTTAATAAGTACATTAGTAGCTTTTTGTCCAAAATTGCCTAATGATTCTTTTACTTTCTTAATAGCTACATTCTTAGCACTTCCAATAACTGCCTTGGCTGCTGTTGCCTTTTGAGAAACATTTTCTTTAAATTTTAAAATACTTTTCTTACCATTATTTAAAGCTTTGGAAATACTAGTATTTACATCTTTAACTTTTCCAAGCATACTAGTTCCTACTGTTTTAAGTCTAGATTTTTCTAAGTCAATTTTTGCAGTAGCATATATTTTTAAATTTTTACCTAATTCTGTAAAAGAATTCTTTAAATTTTCTTTTGCAGCAATTACTGTTTCTTCCATTTATATCACCTACGAAAACATAATATTAACAAGAGCTAAAACATTTTTTCTAGTTTCAGCATCTTCAATATCTACAAGAGTATCATATCCTTCTGCATCAGTAACAACTTCAGAAGCTAAAATATCTGATTCTTCTTCATTTTTTGGAACAGCATATATAACATATCTTTTACCATCTATTCCTACTACTTTTAATACATCAGCTTCTTTTGTTACTCCGTCTACCTCAACAATAAATTTTTGACTTTCATTACTTTCCATACCAAAGTCCTCCTATCATAATAATGATAACATATTTATACTAATTTATCAAATAAAAAGAATATATTTCTATATTCTTTAATCTCTAACTTTAATATGTACTTCTCTTAATTGTTGTTCAGTAAGTTCAGATGGACATCCCATCATTTTATCTTCACCACTAGCACTTGGTGGGAAAGCTTGAACTTCACGCAAATTTGGTTCATCTAATAAAATCATTAAAATACGATCAATACCAGGAGCCATACCTGCATGTGGTGGAACACCATATTTAAATCCATTAAATAATGATTTAAATCTTTCATGTACTTCTTCAGGTTTATAACCTACAATTTCAAATCCTTTAGTAAGTAAATCTAAATTAGTATTACGAACAGCTCCACTAGCCATTTCATATCCATTACATACAAAATCAAATTGATAAGCTAAAATATCATCAATATTCTTTCCTTCATAATCTTTAATATCACCATGAGGTAAACTAAATGGATTATGACAGAATTCATACTTACGATTTTCTTCATCATATTCAAACATTGGAAAGTCATTAATAATACAAAGCTCAATTTTGTTTTTATCTATTAAATCAAGTCTCTTACCAAGTTCTGTTCTAATCATACCAGCTTGTTTAGCAGCCATGTTTTCTTTCTTATCAGCTATAAAGAATAATACGCTTCCTACTTTTAAACCAGCTCTATCAGTTAATGCTTTTCTATCTTCTTCAGTTAAGAACTTATCAATAGGTCCTTTAAAAGATTTATCTTCTTCAACTGTTATATAACCAATACCTGGCATACCAATACTTTTTGCATAATCAACTACTTCATTAAACCATGAATTTGATTTAGAAGCAAGATCATCTACTTTAATACCTCTTACTGTTACTCCTCTAAATGGTTTAAATTCTGTATTTACAAACAAATCACTTAAATCAATTATTTCAAGAGGATTACGTAAATCTGGTTTATCTGTTCCATATTTTAACATTGCATCTCTATAAGCAATTCTTCTAAATGGAGCAGGGCTAACTTCTTTATCACTAAATTCTTTGAATACTGAGTAGAATACATCTTCTCCTACTTTATATACATCTTCTTCAGTTACAAAAGCCATTTCCATATCTAGTTGATAGAATTCAAGTGTTCTATCTGCTCTTGAATCTTCATCTCTAAAGCATGGTGCAACTTGATAATATTTATCAAATCCAGCTACCATTAATAATTCTTTAAAGATTTGTGGAGCTTGAGGAAGAGCATAAAATTTACCTTTAAATTTACGAGATGGAATAATAAAATCTCTTGCTCCTTCTGGAGAAGAAGCAGTAATAATTGGAGTTTGTACTTCTGTAAAGTTTAAAGAGTCCATTTTATTTCTTAAGAATTTTAATACTTTACTTCTAAGTACAATATTACTATGTACTTTTTCATTTCTTAAATCTAAATAACGATATTTAAGTCTTACTTCTTCATTTACTTCTTTAGAAGTCATTACCTCAAATGGAAGTTCATTTGGAGCTTTACCAAGTACTTCTATCTTTTCTACAAGTACTTCAAGTTTACCTGTTTTAAGTCTTGGGTTATAATCTTCTTCTGCTCTTTTACGAACCTTTCCAGTTAAAGTAACACTTGATTCTCTAGTTAAACCACTAAAAATACTATCATCATTACTTACTACTTGAATTGTACCATGTTCATCACGAATATCAACAAAGATAACACCACCATGGTCACGAATGTTTTCAACGAAACCAGCTAGTTTAATCTCTTTATCGATTTCTTTTTCTGTTACATCGCCACAATATATATTACGATATTTATTATTCATAAAATCATCTCTTTTCTATTTCTTCTCTAATTATATTAGCTGTTAAACTTGGATTTGCTTGTCCTCTTGTTGCCTTCATTACTTGACCTACAAAGAAGTCAAATACTGGTTTACCTTTTCTATGTGCTTCAATTAAATCAGGATGTTCATCAAGAACTTTAACAACGATATCACGAATTAGATTATCATCACCAATTTGTTTCATACCAAGTTCGTCAACTATCTTTTCTGGTTCTTTATCATCTTCAATTACTTTATATAATACTTCTTTTCCTTGTTTAGATGAAATTTTACCATCTTCTACTAATTTAATTAATTTAGAAAGTCTTTCTGGAGTTAAACAAACATCACTAATTTCTAATTCATGTTTATTTAAATAACCAAGTACAGTAGTTGTAATCCAGTTAGAAGCTGATTTAGGACTTACTCCACATTTAATTGTTTCTTCATAATAATCTGATACTGCTTTTTCTTTAACAATTATAGTAGCATCATATTCAGTTATACCATATTCATTTATATATTTTGCTTTTCTTTGTGGTGCAAGTTCAGGAATAGATTTTCTTATTTCTTCTAACCATTCTTTAGATAATTTAAACTTAGGAATATTTGGTTCAACAAAATATTTATAGTCGATTGCATCTACTTTACTACGCATATAGATAGTTGAAGCTGAATCTTCATCCCAGCGACGAGTTTGTTGCTCCATTTCATCATAAGTACCATTTTCTTTTAATTCCATTTGTCTTGTTATTTCATAATTGATAGCATCTCTTACACCACCAAATGAGTTAACATTCTTAATTTCAACTTTAGTACCCCAGTTTTTCATATCAGATTCATCAAGTGATGCATCCATAATAGATACGTTAACATCACATCTAATTTGACCCTTTTTACTATCTGCTTCACTAATACCAGCATATTGGTAAATTGAGCGCATTGTCTCTAAGAAAGCAACAGCTTCATCAGCGCTTCTAAAATCTGGTTCTGTAACAAGTTCTAGAAGTGGTACACCAGCACGGTTGTAATCAATAGTTGATGTTGTAGCATAGTGATCACTACTTGCAGCATCCTCTTCTAAGTGAATATTATTAATACGTACTGTTTTTACTTCTCCATTACATTCATAATCTAATTTACCATAAATTCCAACTGGAGCTGGTTTTGTTTCTTGAGTAATTTGGAAGTTTTTAGGCATATCTGGATAATAATAGTTTTTTCTTTCAAAATACATATATTCTGGTTGTTTACAACCAAGTATCATACTAGCCATTAAAGCCATTTTAACAGCTTCTTTATTTACAACAGGAAGTACACCTGGAAATGCCATATCATATGGTCTTACATTTGTATTAGGTATTTCTGAATAACAATTTGCGGCACTTGAAAATACTTTTGATTTTGTTTCACTAATTTCACAGTGCATTTCAAGGCCAACCATTACTTTATATTCCATTATTTTACCTCCTTTGCAATTTGATTTTTATAAGGCATTGCACTTTCTAAGGCATAAGCAATATTAAGTACTTTTTCATCTTCGTAGCAATTACCTGTAATATTAACTCCAACAGGAAGATTATCAATAAATCCATTTGGAATAGTAATTGATGGGAATCCGCCAAAGTTTCCAACTTGTAGATGTTCTTCTAATACAGCTGTATTTTCATCTAGAATATCAAGTGAACCATCTAAGTGTTTAGCAGGACCACTTCCTACTGGCATAATTACAGCATCATATTTCTTATATAAATCTTTCCATGCATCAACTAAAAGTCTTCTAACTCTTTGAGCATTATAGAAATATCTATCTTTATTTTGAGCTTGAAGGACATAAGATCCAATTACAAAACGACGTTTAATAAGCGGAGAAAAACCTTTAGTACGATAATTTTTCATCATATCAATATAGTTGTCTCCTTCTGCTCTAGGCCCAAAGATAATACCTGTTAAGTTAGACATGTTTGAAGTTGCTTCAGCACATGAAATAACAACATAAACAGATGGAAGAGCATTTAATAGTGTCTGATCAATTGATACTTCATCAACAGTCATACCAAGTTCTTTGCATTTTTCTACTGTTTTCATAAAGTTTTCAAGATGTTCTTTTAGTTCTTTAGAAGCATGTGGATAATTCTTAATATCACATATTTCTTTAACATAGCATAATTTTTTACCTTTAACATCACCAGTTAAAGCTTTTTCAAGATTAATTTTACTAGAATCCCAGCTAGTCATATCATTTTTATCGATACCCTTCATGTTGTCAACAACAATTGCGGCATCTTCAACACAACGAGATAGTACACCACAGTGATCAAGACTACTAGCAAATGGGAAAAGTCCATAACGAGATATCATACCATATGTTGGTTTATATCCAACAATACCACAATAAGCAGCAGGTTTTCTAATAGAATCTCCTGTATCAGATCCTGTTGCATATGGATAGACACCGGCAGCTACGGCAGCAGCAGATCCAGCACTAGATCCAGCACACATTCTTGTATGATCCCATGGATTAGTTACAATACCAGTATGACCTGTTGTTCCTGTTCCACCCATACCAAATTCATCCATAACTGTTTTGTTAACTGGTACTGCTCCTGCTTTATCAAGATTTTCAATTGATGTTGCAGTAAAGAATGGTACATAATCTTTTAAAGTATTACTAGATCCTGTACTTAATATACCTTTAGTACTATAGTTATCTTTAATTCCATAAGGAATACCAGATAGAATATTATCTGTTACTTTTCCCTCTTTAGCATCATCCAAAATAGTTACAAATGCATTACAAGATTCTTGTACTTCATGACTTCTTTTTAGAGATTCTTTAATAAGCTCAGCACTAGTTACTTTACCATCTTTCAAATCTTTATGTATTTCTTTTAAAGTTTTAGTCATATATTCCATATTATCCCACCACCTTTGGTACTTGTACTTCTCTTTCATTGTAATCATCACAGTTTTGTAATAATTCTTCAATTGGTACTGATTCTTCAGCCACATCTTCTCTTAATTCATATTCAAAATCATCTAGACAATGTGACATTGGTTCTACTTCTTTAATATTTGGTATTTCATTAATCAAATCAATATTTTTATCAATGATTTCAAATTCATCTAATACCATTTTATTTTCTTCTTCTGTAAGCCCAATTAAAAGCTTATCTGCATAGTCATCTACCATTTCTTTTGTAAATTTCATACTATTCCTCCTTTATAACAAAAAACAAGTCCCTTAGGACTTGTAATTATCTTATGGCGCCTGATGTAGGACTCGAACCTACGACCTATCGGTTAACAGCCGAGTGCTCTACCGACTGAGCTAATCAAGCATATTATAATTATTCGCCCTAATCATGGGACGAAATATTCCGCGGTGCCACCCAAATTGTCATCTTATGACCACTTATGGAACCTATAACGGGGTTTAACCGGTTTATCCTACTATTAATTTCAGTAAACAACTCCGTGGTGTTCTTCATATTAGCCACAATGTCAGTTCCCACCATCCTGACTCTCTATAAATAGAATCTAATATTACTTTTCCACATCGCAGTCTTTAAATGACTGTTTTAAGTATATAACAACAGCCTTTAATTGTCAATTGTTTTTATATAAAAAAACTAATTTCTAGATATAAAAATGGATAGTAACATTAAAACAATACCAATTGTTGCATATATACATTCTAATCGTTTAATAATAAATTTTATATATTCTGAAAAACTATATCCAATAGTCAATAAATTTAAATAACTAATTATATAAACAAAACCAATAACTGTTAACCCAAACCCTACTAAGAATAAAGTAATTCTAGCAAACATAGTACCACCTATTTAATTTTATACATTTGATTTATTTTTATTTATTAATTTAAAAAAATAGTATATAATTAGTTAGGTGATAATATGTTATTAGATTTATTAAAATATTTATTTTTAGGATTAGTTCAAGGTATTACTGAACCAATACCAGTTTCATCTAGTGGTCATCTTCTTATTTTTAAAAATATTATTGACTTAAAAGTAGATTTTGAAATACTAGCTACTATTACTAATTTTGGTAGTTTACTAGCAATTACACTTCTTTATTGGAAGCAAATCGTTTCATTATTTAAAAGTTTCTTTGGCTATTTAACTACTAAAAAAGAAGAATATAAAAAGGAATATAATTATGCTTGGATGATTGTAGTTGCTACTATACCAGCTGGTATTATGGGTATTGTTGTTTCTAAACTTAAGTTATTTGATACTCTTGAAAAAAATATTAAATTTGTAGGGGCAACACTTTTAGTTACTGCTTTATTCTTATTTTTAATTCGTAATATTAAAGGTAAAAAAGATAAACATGATATTAAAATTAAAGATGCAATTGTAGTTGGATTATTCCAAGTAATTGCCTTACTTCCAGGTATTAGTAGAAGTGGTGCAACTATTGTTGGGGGTATGACTAGAGATTTAAAACGTACTACAGCATTTGATTTTTCATTCATCTTATATATTCCTGTTTCTATTGGTACTTCACTTTTAGGAATTAAAGATTTACTTAGTAGTCATTTGAGTACTCAAGAATGGATTTTCTATATTCTTGCTGCATTTGTAGCATTTATTGGAACTATTGTTGCTACAAAATGGTTTAGAAAAATTGTTAAAGAAGGAAAACTTATTTACTTTGTTGTATATTGTGCAATTGTTGGACTTGCAGTACTTATATTTTTATAAAATAAAACGAGATTAAATCTCGTTTTTATTTTCTTCCATTTTATTTTCAAGTTGTTTTGGCATTAATAAATCATTTAACATTCTTCTTGCATTTTCAGGATCTTTTAAATTTTTTAAAGTAATAATTTTACCATCACTTTTTTTAATATAAATAGTACCTACTTTTATAAGTCTTTGATATAAACTTTCTACTAAGCTTACACTTTTTAAATCTGATAGTTTTATAATAGTAGTATTTCTATTTAAAAAACCTTCTTTAATTATTAATTCATCATTACTTATTTCATAAATAGTAGCTGTTAAACTAATAATACGATTAATTAAACCATATGATGAAGCTTGCCATATTATTTTATTTTCTTCCATATTATCACTTCCATACTAAGTATATCATAAATTTTTAATTGTATAAATAATTATGTTTGTGAACATGATAATAATATGTTATACTTAAAATAGCGAGGCGATTATATGACATTATTTTTATTATGTTTAAAAATTTTTTGTGCACGTATAATGGATGTTTCTTTAGGTACTCTTCGAACTTTAATGACTGTCAAAGGTAAGATTATCTATGCCGCTATTATTGGTTTTGTTGAAATATGTATTTGGTTTACTATTGTTAGAGAAGCTTTAAATACTGATGAAACTAGTATATTTATTATGGTTGCATACGCTGGTGGATATGCTACTGGAACACTTTTTGGAGGCTTAATTTCTAAAGTTCTTATTAAAGGAAATCTTGGAGTACAAGTTATTACTAAAAATATTGATTTAATAAAAGCAATTAGAGATGCTGGATATGCAGTTTCTGTAATGGATATCAAAGGACAAGATGAAAATATTGATAGATATATGCTTTATATTGAAATAAATAATCATAGTTTTGTAGAACTTAGAAATTTAATTGAAAAAAATGACAACAAGGCATTTCTTGTTGTCAATGAAACCAAATATGTTCAAAATGGATTTATTAAATAATTATTTAATATTATATGAAATATTTTGATTAAAGAATAATTCATCACTTTGAATTATTTTTTTTATACCTGTTTTTTCAGAATAATAGGCAACATAATTATCCTTTTTAAAATACATATAATCATCTTTATATTTAATAGAATTAATATCCTCAATATCAAATAAATAATTCTTAATATTTGGAGTATATTTATTACTCTTATAAATACTATAATAATCACCATTTTTATTAAATGTATATATATAATTATTTACTTCATCTATATAAGTATTTTTATCTATTTTCTTACGATAATCATTAAATATAAATATTGGTTTTTCATTAATAATTTGGGATGTACTAACTTTACTCCACTCTTTATCTTCATAAATCATTACATCTCTAGTTAAATTACCAATTATATCAATAACCATATCTTCAAGAGAAATTTTATATTGAATTTTATTTTCTAAATCAAATAAATATACCATATCGTTATTAAAACCTTGAATATATGAAGTAAAAGATATTGGTTTTTCAAGTTTCATAATTTCTTTTTTACTATTATTTAAATTTATTATATATATTGTTTTAAATTCATAATTTTCATCATAATTAGGTATCATATAATAATTCTCAGTAAAAACACCTAAATTTTTAGTATATTTATCATTATCAAATATTTTAATTTCATTTACTTTTTTATCAATATTAATAATTCCTCTATAGCTTTCAAATGAAAAAGTATTATTAATATTATCTAAGTAAATATTAAACATATCATGTTTTTCTATTTCACTATCATCATTAAATTGTTTAAAATCATAACTTCCTATATTATTTAAAAATGCATCAATATTACCATCTTTCTCCATATTGTGATAATAATATTCTTTATTCCCATCACTACATGTTAAATCAAATATAACTCCTTTATCTTTAAATAAAGGTAATATACATTCTTTTTCTTCATCTTTATATGTTTTTAAGTTATATATTATTCTTTCACCAAAATACTCATCTTCAAATTGATATGAATACATAATATCATTATGAATAATATTTATATAATAAGTATTTGGTATTTTTTTATTATAATCGATATTAATAGAATACTTACCATGTTCTGTATCTATATCATAATTTATTTCAAATTTTTTATGACTACAACTGATTATAAATTGAATAAAAACAAATAGAAAAATAACAATAATTAAACAAACTACCTTTTTATGCATAACTAAACTCGATTCTTATAACTATTTAAACCATATTTTTTCTTTTCACGCATCATATATTCAGTAATGTTAGTTTCAATAATATCACTAGCTTTTTTCTGAATTTTTGATAATACAATAAACTCTTTTGCTGTATCGATATAAATTTTAGTCCAAAAAATACCACTCTTAACTTTAAGGTCATTAAATAGATCTGGTGTAACTGCTGTAAAAAAATATCCAAAAAGTAATCTTTTTTGTGCAAGTAAAATACGTCTATTAGTTAATACTACAACATTAGTTGCTATAAAATCTAATGTATGTTCAGTTTTTTGACCTACAAAAGCAAAATTCACTTCTTCACCCGGATTTAAGTGTTTTTCAATTATCTTACAATGTGCTTTAAGTCGCCAGCCAATAGTTAATGGATACTGTCTTTTAAATGCCTTTACCATATCATACAATCTTCCCATAAAATCCTCCTTTTTACGAAAATATTACCTTTTAAGTAATTATTTATTCATATTTTATATTACAGTTAAAACTATTATTTCATTAATTTGTATAGTTTTTGTTAATAAAAATGTAAACATTTATGCTCATCTTCATTATATATCAAAATTAAAAAAAAGTATAGTTTATAAATGTTTAATCTTAGTTAAATCAAAATCATATATTATTGCTTCATTAGTAGCATCCCTTGTAATAACAACATTTTTTAAATTTTCATTTAAGCTTTCTAATGTCTTAATTGAAGCAATATTTTTTTCTAAACTAGCAATGCGTATCTTATCAATACCATTTTCTTTTAAATATGGGATTAAAATTAATAGACCATTTAAAGCAAAATCATTTCCCCTATATTTTTCATCTATCTCATAAGAAATATCACCATAAAAAGTATCACTATACTCTGGTCGATATGTTATTTCACCAATTTCAATAGGTAGTTTATGAAAATATAAAAAATAAGGTCCATCTATTGTAGCAACTGGTTTATATATATCTATAATATTATCATTACCAATTAGAGTCCAATTCTTCATTTGTATTTTAGTTAATTCTGTTTCTAATTCAAAAATTTCTAACTCTATTTTTTCAATAAGTTCAAGATTAAATTCATATCTTGCTTTTTTTAATTCCTCATACTTTTCATTCATAGCAGTATATATTTCTTTTTCTGTCATATTAATCCCCATTTCATGCACGCATATAATACAACAAAACTAAATAATCTTCAATACTTTATATTTAAAATTTAATATACATATGTTATAATAATTACATAAAGAATGGTAAGGGATTTATTATGAAGTTATTAAGTGTTATTGTACTTGGAAATGAATATTATTTAAATTCAAATGATAATATTGAATTATTATTTTTTAAAGGTGGAAATTTAGAAAAATTTATTGAAACTAATGCCACTGGAAAATATATTCTAATTATTAATCCTGAAGACAATATAAGTGAAAACTTTTTTGATATCATAATTAATAAATGTAATGAGAATTTTGATTCTTGCTTACTTAATTATCACCTTGAATATGACATAAAAAAAGATATGAAAGAATTAAATGATTTGTTTGAATTAAAACATAAACCATATAGAAATAGTTATATTTGGAGTTTTATATTTGAAAAGAATAAACTTCTTCAAGTTATGAAATTACCAAATAATAATGAATTTGATGAACAAATTAATAATATATTTACTAACTGTACATATCTTAATGAAGCAATTATTTATCACAAACCATATAGAAATAGTTATTTTTATGCAACCCCATATATAGACGTTAAACCAACTAAATATTTTAAAAATGTTATTTATGTAGGGAATTTTTGTAATGGTCAATTTAATGGATATATTTCTTGGCTTAATAATTTAGGTAGAATCTTTGGAGAAAAATATCAAATTACAATTTTATATGATAATTTAAATGAACCAGTTAAAGAATCATTTAAAAAGTATTTTCATGTAGAACAATATTCTAGTTATTATAATTATATATGTAATCGTCTTTTAGTGACATATTCAACATATTATTATCCTAAAAATATCGTTTGTACTGATGAGAATTTTATGTTTATTCATGGTAATACTGCTGATTATAAAAATGCCCGTGATTTTAAAGATGATATATATACAAAATATTTTGGAGTATCTAAAATTGCTGCTGATAAAGCAAAAGGATATTATCCAACAAAAGAAATTGATTATGTAATTAATCCAATTAAAATTGATAATGAACTTGTAAAACCTCATTTAAAACTTGTTACTGCACAAAGAAACGATCCAATCAAAAGAGCAGATCGTATTGAATTAATTGCAAGTATTTTAGATGAAGAAAATATACCATATACTTGGAATTTATTTATGGATTCAGTTGAACATAGAGTTGTAGGCGGTCTTGTTTATCGTGAATCAACTAGTAACCCACTTCCATATATTAATGATGCTGATTACTATGTTCAATTAAGTGATAGTGAAGCATTTTGTTATTCAGTTGTAGAAGCACTTTGTTTAAATACTAAAGTAGTTGTTACACCACTTGAATGCTACGATGAATTAAATGTTAAAGACGGTGAAAATGCTACTATACTTCCATTTGATATATTTGAACCTGAAAATAAAGAAAAATTAAGAGCTGTAATTTTAAAAATGTATCAAGAAAAAGATAAAAAAATTAATTATCGCTTTAATTCTGATTTATATAAAAAATATAATGATATTTTTACAAAATAAAAGCAACATTTGTTGCTTTTTATTTTATATTATCTTTAATAAATTTACTTAATGCATTATTTCCTTCATTAGATAAATGAATATTATCTACCATTAAATAATTGTCATGAGATTTTATTTCACTGTAGAAATCTAATATAGTAACATTTTCTGCATCAACATTTATTTTATTTTCAGTAGCATTAACTATATATATTTCACTACCTTCACATAAATTAATAATTGCTTGATAATCTTCTGTAGTTAATTTAGCACTTTCATCAAATACAAATAATAATTTATGAGTTAAAGTATTATTATCTATTGCTTCTTTTATCTTTTCTTTTAACTTAGAAACATCAAAGCTTTTATCTGTAATATATTGTACATCTTTAAATTCATGATTTATTTCATCATATGCATTTAATAATAAATCATTACCATAAAAACTAGTTTTACTATTTTGATTTTCTTGATACTTCTTTAATATTTCTTCTTTCTTAGCAAGTGCTTCTTGATAATAAACATCATATATAGCATTATATACTATTTCAGTATATGCTTTTCTTCCAACTCCATTTAAATGAATGCCATCAGCATAAAAATATTCAGAATGACCTTTAGATAAATTCTCCCAATCAATAATATAAGATTTATCAAGATTACTTACATATTCTTTTAAACCAGCATTTATATGAACATCAGAATCATTTGTAACTGTAACCCAGAATACTTTCTTATCACCAATAGTTTCCATCATAACATTACGACATCTATTGCCACATTCTCCATTAGTGCCTAAATGAATTAAAATAGGTTCTCCAAGCATATCATTATCTTTTAAATTACTTAAAATAGGATTTGCTTCATAATCAGTTCTAGATACTCTAGCATCAACATAGGCATTTGGAAATTGATTATATAAACTATCAGAAGCTCCAAGCATTACAGAATCACCTATACAAATAATAGGTAAATTCTTAACCTTTTCAGCAATCTTATTTTCTAAATCATCATATGCACTAAGATCTTCAGCCCATTTTTCTTCTTCTTCTTTTAATTTTTTAGCATATTCCTCTTGTTTACTTTGCATTACTTCAGCATTTTGATTTAATAATTCTTCTAATTGCTTCATTTCTTTAGTATGATCTTTAGCATCTACAAATTGATAAAAACCATAGAATGTAACTCCCAAAAATAGTGCCAATATTATATATTTAAGTGGTCTTTTCTTTTTAGATTTAAAATTCAAAGCAAAATGTAATAAGAATGATAATAAAATTGTAATAGCAATTACTGCTGTAATTTTTAATGTTCCATCCATCTTAACATTTTGGAAAGCAAAATATACTGGATATTGAAATAAATACACTTCATATGAAATACTAGCACAACCTTTAATAAATTTATCTAAAATATTTAGTTTTTTACTAGTAGTAGTTGTACCATATGATATAAGTCTGCAAGTAATAATTGTAGTAGCAAGCATAGCAAGTGCAAACCACTCTGACTTATCATCAATAATTAAACATAAAACAGTAAGAATGATTAAATAAGCAAAAAATATGATGCGATTTAATATTTTATTTTTAAAAGTAAATGATTTGTAATAACAATGAATAAAGCCAATAAAAAGGCCAAATATAATTGAAAACATTCTTGTAAATGTACCATAATACACAGGCATTATATCCATACTAGTACTACATAAATAGAAATAAACTGCACTAGCTATAGCTAGTATACCTAAAATAATGCAAGGTACTAATTTATGCAACTTATCACCCATTTTTTTAAATAACATAAATATAAATGGAAATACAAGTTCAAATTGTAATAAGATTCCAATATACCAAAAATGCATAAATGGTGAGCTTACATGTCTAGCAAAATAATCCAATTTAGCTCCTAATTGCCAAAAATTATTATAACCAAATATTACAGAAAAAGTTTCTGGTTTCAAATTTAACCAATTAATTGATAATAAAGATACAGCAAATATAGAAATAAATACTACTATAATAAGTGGTAAATAAATATGAGTTAATCTATTTAAATAATACTGCCCTATTTGAAACTTTTTATTTTTAAAAGCAGATTTGCAAGATAAATATCCTGTCAAAACAAAAAAAGTACAAACAGCTAAATATCCACCTTTAATGATATTTAAGTGATATAACAAAACTGCAATACACGCAAATAAACGTAATAAATCTAAATCTTTATAATATTTTTTTGTCATAACACACCATACTCCTGTACTTTATATTTATTATTATATTACAAATCTAACTTTATTTAAAGTATATTATTTATTTAACCACAATTTTTTTATTATTTTTAAAGTTTGTGTTGATAAAAAGAAACCAGCACAAGGAACAACAGCACCTAAAAATGGATTAGTTGTATCAGCTATTTTCAAGTATAAAACAGCAAATATATAAGTTAAAATAATAATTAATATTTTTCTTAACCAAGATGTTTCCCAAGCTTTATCCCCTTCAACTCTTTTATTTCTTTCTTCTATTTTTTTTACTTTTAATTCTAATTCCTTAATTCTTTCTTCCATAAAAGCCTCCTATATTAAATTATTAAAATAACCAATCATTATCAAAATTAATATTGAAAGATTAATTATTAAAATTAGCCAAATATGTTTTTTTCTTTCTTGAACTAAATTAGCAATAAATTCTCTAATTAAAGCGTTAGTATAAAAATACCATTTTGTTTTACTTCCCATACCTTCACAATCTATACCACAACTAGTTGCAATTATACCACTTCTAAAAACATGATAATTGGCTGTTGAGAATGTTATTTTAGCACCTTTTTGTCTTTTTTCAATAATATTATTTGAAAACTTCATATTTTCAGTAGTATTTTTTGATTTATTTTCAATAACTATATTTTTATTTTCTATTCCTTGTGATAATAAATATTTTTTCATGGCTAATGCTTCAGATATTACTTCATCATCACCTTGACCACCAGATGGAACGAAAACAATATTCTTTCCTGTTTTTTCTTTTTGTTTTTTAGCAAAATCTAAAGCTTTATCTACTCTTGATTTTAATAATGGTGTAAGACTACCATCTTTACATATTTGACATCCTAGAATAATTATATAGTCTTTATCATATTTTGGTGTATGCTTTGCTGCTTTAATATTGCAATACAAAGTAGCTACTATCAATGTATAAAGGTAAGATAATGTCACATTAATAAGAATATCAATTGTTAGCTTTATAATATTCCCAGATAGTAATCTAGATGTCAACATATATATTCCTTGACTTCCAAATAATCCTATTAAAGCAAATATACCTAAGAACATTCCAAGTAAATTCTGATATCCAAAACCTTCTCTTTTTATTAATACTATATTAGTTATAATACTATAAATAGATAATACTGCAATAAATGGTAATATTAGCATTGAAAAATAAGAAAATGATTTAAGAGTATTATTATATATATCAATAATATTTAATACATTCCAATTGCTAAATAAAAGATTTATATTTCTTAAAATATTTATATTAATAAATATAAGTAATCCTAAATTCATTATAATTGAATAAGAATACTTATTTTTTTTATATTGTTTTCTTATATATAATGTACATCCATATGAAATACGTATTAAAAATAATATTATAATTATTTGAATTGATTTACTTAAAGCTACGTTATTAGTCAAATTAGTATTTTTTAATAAAATAATACTAACCAAAATAAAAAGAAGTGTTACAATTATATATTTAGTTTTATCTTTCATATATAACACCTCTTTCTTTAAATATTATAACATATTTAAATATTATTAGCTAAATAAGTTATTGAAATCATTATTATTAAAAGTATAATTATTATTGTAAATACTATTATATGTTTTTTCTTTTCAGAATATAATGTTCCAATAAATTCTCTTATAAATGCATTAATCCAAAAATATGATTTGGTATTACTTCCCATACCTTCTATTTTTAAACCTTGTTCAGTAGCTATCAATCCTGCTCTTAAAACATGATAATTAGTAGTGGAAAAAGCAATATTCTTATTTTTATTATTAATTAAATTATTTGAAAATTTAATATTTTCATAAGTATTTTTAGATTTATTATCAATAATAATATTATTCTCACTAATACCTTGATCAATTAAATAATTTTTCATTGCTTCTGCTTCAGAAATTATTTCATTAGCGCCCTTACCACCAGATGGAATAAATATTAAATCTTTTTTTGTTTTTTTTAATTGTTCGTTTCTAAATTTAATTGCTCTATCAACTCTTCCTCTAAGAAGTGGAGTAAGAGTTCCATCTTTTCTTATTTGACATCCCAGTATAATTACATAATCTTTATTATATTTTACTTTTTTAATTACTGATTTTATAGCAATTATAATGGTACCAATTAAAACACATTCCAAATAAGCAACTGTTAAATAAATTAATGATTCAATAAAATTATATAAATATGGTCCAATACTATTCAAATTATAAATATCTATCTTTTGAGATTTCATTAATGTTTGATAAATATAATCTGGTAATAATGTTGAAATACAAATAAATATTCCTAAAAATAATCCTAATAAATTACCAAGTGATTTACCTTCTTTAATTATTAATCTAATATTACTTAAAGTTACTAATATAAAAGTAATAAAAGCTATTGGAAATAAATAAAATGACATAAAAGATGTTGAACCAATTATACGATTAGTAGTATCAAATAATCCATGATAA
>JAEETF010000030.1 GCA_016290195.1 Bacilli bacterium
TGGCTCTGTAGCTCAGTCGGTAGAGCAGAGGACTGAAAATCCTTGTGTCGGTGGTTCAATTCCGCCCAGAGCCACCATTCTTTTTGATAGTAGCTGCGCTCGTAGCTCAGCTGGATAGAGTGTTTGGCTACGAACCAAAAGGTCAGGGGTTCGAATCCCTTCGAGCGCACCAGATTATCGGGAAATGGCTCAACTTGGTAGAGCACTTGGTTTGGGACCAAGGGGTTGCAGGTTCAAATCCTGTTTTCCCGACCATTTAGTATGTAAAGCCTTACTCTAAGGCTTTTTTTTGTGGAGGTTTTATGATTTTTCTAGGTTCAATGCTTTTACTTTGTATACTTGCATTAATAATGGTTTTATTTGTAACTAAAAAAATATATTTATTTGAAATATTAGGAAAAATAAAAAATAAATATATAAGATATATTATTGCATGTATTCCTGCTTTAATAATTATGCCTATGTTGTGGATTAATTATTTTAATACTATTATTGTTTTATTTACGTTAGTAGTATTTTGGATTATTGGTGATTTAATTTGCTTATTAATAAAAAAAATAACTAAAAAAGTTATTAAAAATATAACTAGAGGTACTATAATTCTATTATTTACTACTATATATTTTGTTATTGGATTTTATTTAGCTCATAATGTTGTTGAAACAAAATATACTATAGAGACAAATAAAAATATTGGTATGGAACAATTTAGAATTGCACAAATATCTGATAGTCATATTGGTTCTACTATGGATGGCAAACAGTTTAGCAAATATATGGACAGAATAAATAATACAAATCCTGATATTGTTGTTATAACTGGTGATTATGTTGACGACGATACTAGTTTTTATGATATGCGTATAGCTAGTGAAGGTCTTGGAAAATTGAAAACTAAATATGGAGTATATTTTATTTATGGTAATCATGATAAAGGATATTTTGATTATCGTGATTTCGATGATAATGATTTAAGGAAAGAACTTCAAAAAAATAATGTTATTATTTTGGAAGATGAAGTAGTAGAATTAACAGATAAAATATATTTAATAGGAAGACAAGATAAGACTGTTAAAGATAGAAAATCGATTCAAAAACTAGTTGAAAATTTAGATAAAAATAAGTATATGATTGATCTTAACCATCAACCAAATGATTATAAAAATGAAGAACAAGCAGGTGTTGATTTAGTCTTATCAGGACATACTCATGGAGGACAATTCTTCCCTCTTGGACAAATAGGAACATTATTAGGTTTTAATGATGGATATTATGGACTTGAAAAAAGAGGTAATACTAATTTTATAATAAATTCTGGTTTAGGAGACTGGACTATAAAATTTAAAATAGGAACTATTTCAGAATATACTATTATTGATATAGTAAAAAAATAGATAGAAGAAGATTTTCTTCTTTTTTTGCATATTTTTCTAAAAAATCATAAAATTAAGTATGAGAACAATAATACATGATTTAGATAAAGAAAAACTATCAAAATTTAATTTTGATATGGAAGATTATATTGTAAATGCTAATGAATGCAAAAATAGTTGTATTGGTTGTTTTTCGTGTTGGATTAAGCATTCTAAATATTGTTTTTATAAAGATAACTTTTCAAAATTAGTAGATAAACTTAAAAATTCTGATGAATTAATTATAATTAGTAAATCAAGATATGGTTGTTATAGTACAAACATTAAAAGAGTGTTAGAACGATGTCTAGGCTATGTATTACCATATTTTGAAGTACGAAATAATATGATTCATCATAAATTACGTTATAAGAATAATTTAGAGATTAATACTTTTTTCTATGGAGTCGCTTCAAAAGAAGATCAAGATAATTTATATTCATTAGTTAAAGCAAATTGTATTAATCTTGGTGTTATTAATTTTAACGTTAATTGTTTTAATGAAATTGAGGAGATAACAAATGCATGTTTTGATTAATGGAAGCCAGAAAAGTAAGAGTAGTAATTCAGAATATTTTTTAGAATACATTAGTAAAAATATCAATGAATGTACTATTTTTAGTTTAAAAAAAGATAGTTATAAAAACATTATTAGTAGCATTAAAGAGTCTGAAAATGTAGTTATGGCATTTCCTTTGTATGTTGATAGTCCAAACACAGTGACAATTTGTTTTTTAGATTATATATATGATAATAATATTACTATAAATAAAAATATTTATGTTGTTATTAATTGTGGTTTTAGAGAAGGAGAACATAATATAACTGCTCTTAATATTATAAAAAACTGGTGTAAAAAAGTTCACGCTAATTATTGCGGAGCCGTTTTAATTGGTGCAGGTGAAGTTGCTGGAAATAAAAAGTATCAATTCATTAGTAAAAAAGTTTTCAAATGTTTGAATAAACTTAGTAATGATATTGAGAATAATATAGTCTCAAAAGATATGATAACAACTGTTAGTTTATTAAATAATAAACTATATTGTATGATTGCCAATATATCTTAGAATAAAGACAGTAAAAAAAATAATTTAACTAAGAATGATATAATGAAACAATGAAAGGAACTTATAAAAGCTCCCTTTTATAAAATTCAAATAATTTAAAAATTTTTCTAATGGAACAAGTGTTGCAATAATTTTTACGTTTTTGCTCATAACTGATTTTCAGTAATTTCTAAATACAATTTATCAGATATAAAAAAGTATCAATTAATAATCATAATCATGATTTTCTAAATTATCATTGAATTTACTTTAAATATTAAAATTATGTACATTTTTTTATAAATGTTTACAAAAACGTTACTTATAAATCATTTGATGTAGTCATTAACTAATTATGAACGATAATATGCGAAATATTATATTTAATTGTTAAAATTAAATGAATAACAAGTATAAAGGAGATATTTAAATGAATGATGATAAAAAGAAACCAGAAATAGATATATTAACACTATATAGAAATTATTTATGTGCTTTACAAGAAAGAAAAGAAAATGGAACAAAATATGGTGATACAGATAATATGATTAGTTTTTATGAAAAACATTTAAATTTAAAATCAAAAAAAATGGTAAATAAAAAGAAAAAATAATTTAACAATTATTTATTATCTAAAAAACAAAAAAGAACTTTTAAAAAGTTCTTTTTAATTCATATGGAGGGCCCGACCGGATTTGAACCAGCGATCAGGGAGTTGCAGTCCCATGCCTTACCACTTGGCTACGGACCCACGCAAAATAATTATATCAAACATTAATTTAATTTACAAGTATTTATGTTTAAAAATAGAAACTTGTGCATACTATTAATGTTTGGAGGAAATACTATGCATAAAGAAAAAATAATATTTAGTATTTTATCAATTTTTTTAACAATTTCATTAATATATTATATTTTAATTTTTAAAAATATTGAGAATGTATTTAGATTAATAATTATTAGTATTTTAATAATTATTGATATTGTTATTTTAGTAAAAATATGGAAGTCTAAATTAACTTTTACTAAAGGAGTATTCTTTTGTACATATATTTTATTTCTTATGGTAGCAATTACTAATTTAAAAGACATATATGGTAATTTAAAGAGTATTAGTGCTTCATATAGTATATCTGGTAGTAGTATAGTAAAACTCAAAGGAAAAGAGCTAAATAATAGAAAAATAGGGGTATTATTTGATGATATGGAACATTTAAAAGTGTTATCATTTTATAATTTAGAATTAGTAGTTGAAAATAGTTATTTAGATATATTAAATGATTTATATGAAGAAAAAATATATTATGCCTATTTACCATCTAATTATATTCAAATGTTTAATATGTTAGAACAGTATAAGTCAATTGAAAATGATACTGAAGTAATATATACTAATTATAAAAAAGTAAAAATTGAAAATAATAATATTGATATTATTAATAATCCATTTAGTATATTAGTAATGGGTGTTGATTCTAATTCTGAAAGTTCATTTAATGGTGATGCTTTAATATTAATAACATTTAATCCTAAAACATTAAAATCAACTGTTTTAAGTATACCAAGAGATACATATACTAATATTACTTGTTTTAATAACAATAGAAAAAATAAAATTACTCACGCTGCTTGGTATGGTGAAGATTGTATGATATCATCAATAGAAAATTTATTTGATATTAAAATTAATTATTTTGTAAAAATAAATTTTGAAGGATTTGTATCTTTAGTAGATTTATTAGGTGGTATAGAAGTAGATGTTCCTATTTCTTTTTGTGAACAAGATAGTAAAAGAAATTTTGATAATCAAATATGCCTTGAAAAAGGATTAAAAAATTTAAATGGTGAAGAAGCACTTGCACTTGCAAGACATAGAAAAACGATAAATGATTTTATTAGAAATGATAATCAAAAAATAATTCTTGAATCATTAGTAAAAAAAATAAGTAATGACTTAAGTATTGATAAGTTAAAAGGAATATTAAATATTATTAGTAAAAATATAACTACCAATATGAGTATAGATAATATTATGAATTTATATAATTTAGTATCTAAGAAAGATTTGCTTTCAAAAAGTCAAATTCTTAAATTAGAAGGTGAAGATGCATATATATATGATTATGATTTTATTCATAATGAAGGAATGGATATGTTACTATATGATTTTGTACCTAATAATGATAATATTAATTATGTATCGAGTATAATGCAAGAAAACTTATATGGGAAAGTAAATAGTGCTATTAAAGATAGAAGCGTTATATTATTACCAGAATTTAATAATATTAATGAAGCTAAGGATTTTTGTAATAAACATAATATTATATTAGATATAGAATATAAAGATAGTAATAGTGATGGCGTTGTTTTAAGTCAAAATATACCACCAAATACTGATATTGATTATATATCTGATTTAACAATTGAAGTATCTAAAAAGAAAGAAAAAATAAATTGTTTAAGTGAAGAATATAAAAATAGTGATAAATGTATTATTCCTAATTTTATCGGTAAGGATTATGATGAATTTAAAACTTGGTTAAAACAAAATAATTATAGTTTTATAATAAACACTAATACTATTAAAGATAATGATAATAAGGGAAAGATAATAAAGCAATCTATAAGTGGAGTATATATAGTAGATTTAATTGGTAAAAAAATAGAAATAACTTATGTCGAAAAATAAAAAACCTATTCAGGTTTTTTATTTTGTACTATTGATTCTGATTCTTTAGTTTTCTTAATTAAGTCATAAGTAATAATTGAATCAGAAATTGATATTGCTTCATTAGCTTTATCAATACCATTATTTATATAATCTAGTGTTATTGTTTCATCCGGATTAATTAATTTCCATTCCTCTTTTTGACCTAAATAATATAATTTGTCGGTAAGCCAGTCACCATTAGGGAATACAACAATATTATCTTTAACATTAAATATATCATGTCCTAGACTATATTTACTAGAAAAATTGAACATGTTTCCAAGAGTAGGTAGAACATCATACATACCCATGGCACTATCTACTTCACCATGAAGTTTCTTTTGTATATCCTTGTCTTTTGTCCAAATAATAAGTGGCACTTTTCTATTTAATTCATAAAAATAATTATCAATAGTTACGTAATCAGGATCTTCTTTATCTTTTATTGAATCAGTTTCTGGATCATAATTATAGAATCTGTTAAATTCTGCTTTTTTAAGCTTAGCATCATGATCGCCATAAATAATTATAACTAAATCATCAAGAAGACCTTCTTTATCTAAGTCATCAATTAATTGACCAATGGCCTCATCAGCATAATGAACAGTCTTTAAATAGTCACCCATTGTTGTACCTTCAAGATATGGTGCAGTAACAGTTTCTTTTAAACCAGTTTCTTTATTTTCTACCTCATATTTATAAGTAACATCAAAGTCGACTGTTTCAGCAGCAGCAAATGGTGTATGATTTGTAAGCATAATTAGAATACCATAATATTTTTCATTATTTTCATCAATATCTTTTATCTTTTCAACAGCTTGTCTAAAGAATGACTTATCACTTAATCCAAGACCAAGTACTTCATCAATTTCAAAGTCTTTATTGTAGCAATAGAAACGATCATAACCAAGAGATTCATGAGCTACATTTCTATTCCAAAAAGTACAATTATTAGCATGCATACTAAATGTATAATAATTTTGTTCTTTTAATAATTTTGGGATTGTTACATATTCACGATCATAATAATTTACAAATACTGTTCCACTTGAAGATGGCATAAGTGAAGTATTGAATGTAAATTCAGTATCACTACTTGTACCAACACTATCTTGAGCATAAAAATTTGTAAAATATAATCCTTCTTTAGCTAATTTATTAAGATTAGGTGTAACTTCTTTGTTATTTATTTTTGTATCCATTGTAAATTTTTGAATACTTTCAGCATGAATAACAAGGACATTTTTATCTTTTAATAAATTAGTATATTTATTATCTTCATGTGTATAATCTTTATTATCATAATATTCTCTAAATGTTTTAGCATGTTCATCATATCCAAATAATGGACTAATTTGTGGTTTTATACTTATTACTAAATCATTAAATTGATATAAATATAGTCCAAATTTCATAACAACATATTCACGATTCCATTGTTTACTAAAACGACCAATATCTAAGTTGCTAAGAGTGGAAACAAAAAGTCCTACGAAAATTACTCCAACAATCAATGTATTTAGTAAAAATTGTTTAGCATTTTGTTTAATTTTATCATAATATTTTTTCCTTTTTAAACTACCATGAACGATAATTAAAATAATAATTTGTAGTATATAAATAAAGTCTTTTGCTTCCATAACATTTTGAACAATTGCATCTGATACTCCAAGTGCTTGAAGTGAAGTTGCAATTAATGAAAAAGAAGTAAATGATAAAAAGTTATTATAATAAACTGAATTAACTACGCATATTGTAGTAAAAAATATAGACCAAACTAAATAATATTTAAATCTATTTTTAGGTTTAAATAAATAACCAAAAGATGCAATAATTAATATTACAGCAATATCAGCTAAAAGTGGTTTAAGTTCTAATGGATTTTTTACTGAAAAACTTCTAATTAGAAGTTCATTAATTATTGAAGTAATAACAAATGTTAAAAATAATACATTCGTTTTGCAATAATCACTTATTTTTTTCATAATTTTATTAAACAATTTACTCACCTCATAAACTAGCAATATTATAACACTTTTTAAAATAATAAAGCAAACTATAAGTTTGCTTTTTGGTATATTTTTTCATTATCTGGTAAGATGATAGTGTATTTTTTATTTTCTTTTTCTACTATAGGGCTTAAAGTCCAATTTTTTTCCATAAAATCTATGATTTTATTAATGACTAATATTTCATTTTCTTCAATATGTTCACAGGCATCAAGAAAAGTTAAAACGCAGTCTTCAATTGATACATGTTTTGAATTATTAGTAGATAATTCGTGATAAAGATTCATAACATCATGTTTATTTTCAATAATTGGTGCATCTTGTAAAGATAATTCTATACCAAAATTTAATGTTTCATAATCTTGAATAATATTTAAAGTATAATCAAGTTTTAAATAAGTAAATATATCATTTAAAATATCTATTTCTTCTTTTGAAAAAATAGGACTATCAAGTAATAAATTAAGAGCTATATTCATAATACGTTTATCGTTTTGATTTTTTGATAGTGCAATATGTTTTTTTATAGTTTCTATATAATTAGGCATATTCTTTAGCTCCTTTATTAATTATTTTTTGCATATTTTCATATGTAACATCAGCAATAGCTTTTTGTTTATTAAGTTCATTCATAATAGTCTTACTATTTTTTATTGTTTTAATAAATAATTTGACAAGTTCAGGATTATAAAAATAACCTAATCCACCATCTTCTTTAGATTTAGTATGATCCAGTAAATCATTTAATGCATCAGAAACAGATTTAACATGATTGTATGTTCTTTGACTAGTCATTGCATCAAATGAATCAGCAATTGCAATTATTTGAGCACCAAGTGAAATTTCATCTTCTTTTAAGCCATCTGGATATCCAGAACCATCAAGTTTTTCATGATGACCACGAATAGAATCTTTAATCTTATTATAAGCATTATTAGGCAGTAGTGCAGTACCAAGTTCAACATGCTTTTTCATTAAATTAAATTCAAAATCAGTTAAACCAGAAGTTTTAGTAATTATAGCATCTGGAAGGGCAATTTTTCCAATGTCGTGTAAATTAGCAGCTAAAATAAGATCTTCAATTTCAGTATTATTAAGTCCATATGCCATACCAAGAGCTTCTGCATACATAGCAACTCTTTGACAATGACCAGCAGTATAATGATCTTTAAAAGTAATATAACTATTTAATACTTTGGCAAGTTTAAATAAATATTCTTTAGAAACATCTGAAAAAGTTTTACCTTGAGAATATTCTTTATCAATATCAATACTATGAAGAATTTTATTAGATCTATGCCCAATCATTTCATGTAATTTAGCTATATTAGATAATTGGCATAAATGAGTTATTTTATTTAATGATTCAGCTACTACTGTTGTATTTTTAGAAACAAATCTTTCGCCTTTTTTTTCTAAAATAGTAATATTATCATTAGTAAGTTCAAATGTATTACCAGTATATACTTGTAACTTTTTAGTGGTTACTTTAGCTAGACCACATTTAGAATGATATAATGCATTTCTAATGTTATTATCTAGCTCAGTGTTTTCATCACATATTAATAAGTCTGGTTTATTTAAAATTTCTTTTTTTTCTAATTCTAAAAATTTAGTGTAATCATTTTGAATATCTATAACTTCAAAGTGTTCTTCTGTAAAATATGTTTTCAAAACAACATACTCTCTTGAAGTTAAATTATAAAGCCATACTATATATTTATTATTATGGTTCGTATTATTCATATTATCACCATAGGTATTATAACATTTGCGTTAAAGATTGTAAATAATGTGTTATAATATAGATGGAGGGTATGACATGGATATAAATTTATTAATAAATACTTATGAAGAACTAAAAAATAAGAGTGAAGAATTATGGAGGGTTCTTTGACTACGATAGGCAAGTACAAAGAATAAATGAACTGGAATCTAAGATAAGTGAAGAACATTTTTGGGATGATAAACGTACATCTGAAAATATTATTAATGAACTTAATTATATAAAAAAATTAATTGGTGATTTAAAAAATTTAATTGATAATATAAATAATAACTTAGATTTATTAAAAATGTGTCAAAACGAAGAAGATGAGATTTTAGAAGTTATTAATAGTGAAATTCCAACTATAAAAGATGCTTTGTCAGAACTTGAAATAAAACTATTATTAAGTGATGAATATGATAAAAATGATTGTACAATTGAAATTCATCCAGGAGCTGGAGGAACAGAATCTCAAGATTGGGCATTAATGCTTAAAAGAATGTATTTAAGATGGTGTGATAAAAAGGGTTATAAGTATGAAATATTAGATGAACAAATAGGAGAAGAAGCCGGTATTAAATCAGTTATTTTTCTTATACATGGTTTATATGCCTATGGTAATTTGAAATATGAAAAAGGTGTTCATAGATTAGTTCGTTTATCACCATTTGATTCGAATAATCGCAGGCATACTTCTTTTGCCTCTGTAGATGTGACTCCTTTGTTTGATGCCGAAAAAATAAATATTGATATTAACCCTGCTGATTTAAAAATAGATGTTTATCGTAGTAGTGGTAAAGGTGGACAAGGTGTTAATACTACTGATTCAGCAGTTAGAATAACACATTTACCAACTAAAATAGTAGTTACTTGTCAAAATGAAAGAAGTCAGATTCAAAATAAAGAAAAAGCACTTGAAGTTTTAAAAAGCAAACTATATAGGATAGAAGAAGAAAAGAAAAAACAAGAACTTCAAGATTTTAAAGGAGAATTATCTGATATTAATTTTGGATCACAAATAAGAAGTTATGTTATGCATCCATATTCATTGGTTAAGGATAATCGAACTGGTACTCAAACAAGTGATGTAGTTAGAGTACTTGATGGTGATATTGATAATTTTATATATGATAATTTAAAGGGAGTGAAAGCTAGTGATATTTAAGAAAAAATTTGATGAAGATAGTTTAATTAAAAAAATATATAAGAAAGATAGATTAGTTAGATATTCATATTTTTTTGCTGGAATTGTAATTGTTGCTTTAGCATTTAATATACTAGTTATGCCTAGTAGTATAGTTTATGGAATGAATGGTGTAGGAGTAATGGTTAATCATTTATTTTCAATTGATCCATCAATAGTTATATTGATTGGTTCAATAATTTTACTAGGTTTTAGTTATTTGTTATTAGGTAGAGAATTAACTGCAAGATCTGTTTTAGGTTCTTTAATGATGCCACTTTTTATAAAACTAACTGAAGGATTTAGTTCATATATTTCATTAGCTGGTGCTGATCCTTTATTAATAGTTATTATGGGTGCTGCAGCAACAGGACTTGGTCTTGGTTTAGTTTTTAAATCTGGTTTTTCTACTGGAGGAACTGATATTTTAAATCAAATAGTAGCTAAATACTTTAAAATGTCTATTGGTAAATCAATGTTTTTTACTGATGGTGTTATTATTGCTAGTAGTATTTTAGTATTTGGACCTGTTAAATTTATGTATTCAATTTTATCACTTTATATTATAAGTTTAATTACTGATAAAGTTATACTTGGAATATCAAGCGCTAAATCATTTTATATTATTACTAAAAAAGATGTTGAAATTAAATTATTTATTACTGAGTATTTGCACCATGGAGTAACAGTTTTAGATGCTAGAGGTGGTTATACAGGTAATCATGAAAAAATGATTATGTGTGTTATTCCTACTAAAGAATATTACATTTTTAAAGAAGGTATAAGAAATATTGATCCTAGTGCTTTCTTTGTTGTAACTGACTCTTATGAAATTTATGGTGGAGCTTAAAGATTTGATAGACAAATATAGTATTTTTTGCTATACTTATGTATAGTAATGATGGAGGATAGATATGGATTTAATTAGACTTAAAAATGTTAAAAAACAATATAAAAATGGTGTTGTTGCTATCCATGATATGGATTTAAACATTCAAAAAGGTGATTTTGTTTTTATAATTGGATCTACTGGTTGTGGTAAGTCAACATTAATTAAAATGCTTTATCGTGAAGAAAAACCTACATCTGGAAAGATATTAATTGCAGGACTTGATGTTGCCAAATTAAGAAATCGAAAAGTATATAAACTTAGAAGAAGAATTGGTGTTGTATTCCAAGACTTTAAATTACTAAATCGTATGAATGCTTATGAGAATGTAGCTTTTGCTCAAGAAATATTTGGTATACCAAAATCTGAAATACATCCAAGAGTTTTAAAAGTACTTGATTTAGTTGGACTTAAGAATAAAGCCAAAAGCTATCCTAATGAATTATCTGGTGGAGAACAACAAAGAGTTGCAATTGCGCGTGCTATAGTAAATGAACCAAAAATTTTAATTTGTGATGAACCTACTGGAAACTTGGATGCTAATACAAGTATGGAAATAATGAAAGTTCTTGATGAAATTAATAAACTTGGAACAACTATAATTATGGTTACACATGATCGTGATATTGTTGAACGTATGGGAAAAAGAGTTCTACTATTAGATGCCGGTAGAATTGTTAAAGATTATGAGAAAGGAACGTTTAAAAATGAAAGCATTTAGAATTTTAGGAAGAAACATTCGTGATGCCTTCAAGAGTGTTTTTAGAAATTTTTCATTATCCCTTGCATCTATATCATGTATAACAATTACTTTAATTGTTGTTTCCATAGCTATTATACTTACTAGTAATGTTAATAATTTTGCTGATTTAGTAAAAAAAGATGTTACTATTGTAACTTTCCTTGATCAAGGAATTACTGAAGAGAAAATAAAAGAAGTAGAACAAAATATTAAAAAAATTGATGGTGTTGAATCATACGAATTTCAAGATAAAATGGATATTTCTAAAGATATGATGGAATCATCTGATACATTTAAATCTATAATGGAAAACTGGACTGAAGATGATACACCAATTCAAGATACATTTTTAGTAAAAGTTGTTGATATTGAAAAAATTGGTGATATAGCCAAAGAAATAGAAAAAATAGAAAATGTTGAAAGCGTAAAATATGGTGAAGGTATGGTTGAACAATTAGTTGCTGCTTTCAATGTTGTTAAAAATATTAGTATAGCAATTGTTATTGCATTAATACTTGTAACCGCATTCTTAATTTCTAATACAATTAAGATTACAATATTTTCAAGAAAAAGAGAAATTGAGATTATGCGTTTAGTAGGTGCTTCTAATATTAATATTAAAATACCATTTATATTTGAAGGATTATTCTTAGGTTTATTTGGTTCAATAATTCCTATTATAATAACTACATATGGCTATATAG
Organism: Bacilli bacterium; assembly: GCA_016290195.1. GTDB lineage: Bacteria > Bacillota_I > Bacilli_A > RF39 > UBA660 > UMGS1045. The sequence continues at coordinate 12,467 of JAEETF010000030.1, forward strand.
GATTATATAATCATTTTGATGGAAGATTATTCTCATCATTTATTAAGCTTGTTAAACCAGAACCATTTATATATATGATATCTGCAGTATTAGTAGCTATTGGTATATTAGTTGGTATGTTTGGAAGTTTAAGAGCTGTAAAAAAACATTTAAAAATATAAGTTATACTTATATTTTTTTTTATTAAACATATAATTAATTGGTGATTATATGGAATTTAAAATTGGAGATTTTGTTACTAGAAAATCTTATAATCATGATATTATTTTTAAAATCTATGATATTAAAGAAAGTATTTGTTATTTAGTAGGAACTAATGTTAGATTAGTTGCAGATAGTAAAATAGAAGATTTAGAAAAATACAATGGGGAAAGGGATACTGAAGAAAAAGAATTTGTTGATAGAATAACTAACACAGATAAATTAGATCGTAATGATTATTTTTATTTACCTGGTAAAATACTTCATATAGATAGTGATAAAGATTATTTAGAACGATGTTTAAATTTTTATGAGCAAATGAATATATGGGCAGTTGGAATATGCGAAAGTGAAGAAGAAATATCAAATAAAATATTTGATTTTTTGTCACAATATAATCCTAATATAGTAGTAATTACAGGACATGATGCTTATTATAAAAATAAAAAATATCGTAATAGTGATAATTTTATAAAAGCAGTAAAACAGGCACGTAAGTATTGTGATAGCCATGAAAAACTTATTATCATTGCTGGTGCATGTCAATCTAATTATGAAGAATTAATAAAAGCAGGGGCTAATTTTGCTTCAAGCCCTAAAAGAGTTAATATTCATGCTCTTGATCCAGCTATAGTAGCTACTAAAATCAGTTTATCAGAAATAAATAAAGATATTGATTTAAAAAAAATACTAGAAGCTACTAAATATGGAAAAGATGGTATGGGTGGAATTATTACTAGAGGAACAATGTATGTTGGATATCCAAGATAGGAGGAAAAATGACGATTAGCCAAATTAAAAATGATATTTCAAATCATATGGGTTCAAAAGCAATAATTAAGTATAATTTAGGACGCAATAAATATGAAAAATATGATGTTATTATTAAAGAAATGTATGATAATGTTTTTTTAGTAGAACATAAAAATAATAATGATATATTTATTAAATCTTTTTCGTATAGTGATATAATTACTAAAATTATAAAAATTAATTATTAAGTTATTGCATTTATAAAATATTTATTATACAATTATAGTGTATATATAATATGCGAAGGAGGAAGTTACATGAAAATTACATCTGTCAAAGTAAAAAAATTTGATAATGAAGACTCAAAAATGAAAGGAATTGTAACTGTTGTACTTGATGATTGTATTGCTATTCACGGCATTAGAATTATTTTAAAACAGAACGAAGATGGTACTGAAAAGTATATTTTAGCAATGCCAAATCGTGTATCACCGAATGGTGAAAAACATGACATTGTTCATCCAATTAATGAACAAACAAGAAATGAATTTGAAAAAGTTATTTTAGATGAATATAACAAAGCAGAAGAATAATTCTTCTCTTTTTTTTGTATAATTAAATGGTGATAAAATTGAAGTTAAAAAGAAAAATTAAAACTATTAATAAATTAATAATAATTATTATTAGTTTATGTGTAATGATATTTTTAACATTTAATTATATTAATAAAAAAGTATCACCAGTATTAATGGAATATGCTAAATCATATATAACAAAAATTACTAATTTAATTATTAATAAAGCTATTTCTAAACAAATATCTGAAGAATTAGTAGTTAATGATTTATTTATTATTAATAAAGATGATAGTGGAGTAATAAGAACTATTGATTTTAATCCTACATTAGTAAATAAAACATTAACTATTATTACTAATAATATTCAGTTAAATTTAAAATATTTAGAAGAAGGTAAAATTAATTTAATTGAACTTCCTGATAATGTAGAAGTTAAATTAGATAATAATGATAAAGGAATAATCTATGAAATACCAACAGGTGTTATTTTTAATAATTCTTTATTAACAAATCTTGGACCAAAAATACCAGTTAAATTAGAAATAATAGGTGATATTGTAAGTACTATAAATACTAAAGTTACTAATTATGGAATAAATAATGCATTAATTGAAGTAAATGTTTTAGTAAGTGTTGAAGAAATGGTACTTCTTCCAATGACAAGTAAAAAAATTAAAGTAGAAACCAGTGTACCAGTTGCCATAAAATTAATACAAGGTACAGTTCCAAATTATTACTTTAATGGCTTAGAAAATAGTTATCCAAATATTTCTTTAAATAACTCTTAAATTATTTATGTTTTGCCATATATGTGATATACTATATGTATAATGGAGTTGGTGATATGGCTACGAAAAAGAGAGTAAAAATAAAAGTAGGAAGATTATTAATTTTATTATTACTACTTGCACTTGCACTATTTTTAATAGTTAAGATTATTAGTTTGCCACTTAAATTAATTGGTAGTAAAGATAGTGATTTAAAGGGTTATATTTCTTCGATAACTAAGAGTGCTCAGTTATATAATGAAGAGTTTAAAGAAGATAATACTATAACTAGAGGAGAAGAGGTAGAAGTATCTTCTGAAAAATATAAAGATGAATCTGGAAAAGAATACTATAAAATACAAAGTAAAAATAATAAAGGTAAATATATTTTAGTTGATAATTATGCTAGTGATATAAAAGATAGTATCAAAGAAAAAGAAATGTATGTTAGGACTTATGTAACAGTATATAAAGATGATACTTCATCAGCTATTGAATCTACAATAGATAAGGGTAAGAAACTTGAAGTACTAGGATTTGATAAAATAAATGTTGATGGTAGTGTAAATAAATATAAAATCAAATATAAAGATATAACAGGTTATGTTTATGGCAAATATTTAGTTGATAATGAGGCAGATGCTCTTCTTAACTATGATGAAGAAAATACTTATAAGTTACATGCTAATTGCAGTGATGCTTATGATGTAGGAACTGCTGAAAACCTAGATTTTTATCCAGTAGAAAAGCCAAAATTTGAAGATAATGTTATGCCTGAAGAAGTACATGCATTATATTTGAATGCAGCAGTTGTTGCTGATGTAGATAGTTATATAAAATTAGCCGATCCAACTGGTATTAATGCTTTTGTTATAGATATTAAAGATAATACAGTACCAGGTTATGATTCACCTGTGATGCGTAAATATTCAAAGACTAATGCTGATGAAGCTATTAGTGACATGGAAACATATAAAAAGGCAGTTAAAAAATTGCAAGATAAAGGTTATTATGTAATAGGTCGTATTACTATGTTCAAAGATTCTTTCTTAGTAGAAGATCATCCAGAAGTTGCTCTTATTGATACAGAAACTGGTAAACCATTCTTACATAATGGTTCTTACTGGCCAAGTGCTTTCAATCGTTATGTTTGGGAATTTAATGTAGAACTTGCTAAAGAAGCAGTTACTGAAATAGGATTTAATGAAATCCAATTTGATTATGTACGTTTTCCTGATGGAACATATTCTTATGAAAGTCGTGGCTTAATCGATATGCAAAACGAATATAATGAAGAAAAAGCACAAGCTATTCAAAAATTCTTAATGTATGCAACTGATGAAATACATTCAGTAGGAGCTTATGTATCTGCAGATGTATTTGGAGAATCTGCTCATAATTATGTTACAGGTTATGGACAATATTGGGCTGCTATTTCTAATGTTGTTGATGTTATAAGTGCCATGCCTTATCCAGATCATTTTAATAAATATGATTATGATTTTGATGTTCCAGTATGGACAGTGCCATATGATTTACTATGTTATTGGGCTGAATATGTTGTTAATAGACAAAAGAGTATTCCAACACCAGCTATTGTTAGAACATGGATTCAAGCATATGATGCTATTAAATCACCACAAGTAGAATATGATTCTGAAAAAATAAAAGATCAAATAGATGCTTTAAAAGATTCAGGATTAACAGGTGGTTATATGACATGGAATTCAGCATCAAGTTTAACTAAATATGGAGAAATAAAAGGTGCATTTGGGAAGGATAAATAACAGTGAAAAAATACAAATATAATAATAATGAATATGAATTAATAGATAATTATAAAGATGGCTTTGATAATGAAGAAGTTACAAATAAATTAGCTGAAACTGATTATTTTGATTACTATGATTATATTGTAGGTGATTGGTCATACGGAAAATTAAGATTAAAAGGTTTTAATGATTCTAAAAATAAGAATGTTAAAAAGTGCAATAATTATAATAATCTAAGTGATTATATAAAAAATGAATGTGCTTATGATTGTAAATGGTTTTCATTAAAAAAGATAAACAAAGAAAATAACAAATAATTAATTTGTTATTTTTTTTATTTTTAGGTAGGAGTTTGTTAAATTTTTGAGTATATATAATTAGATGCTAATTGAAAGGAGGACTTGTGATAGAAGAAACAAATAAAATAAATATTACTTGCAAAATAGTAAAGGAATAAAGTTAACTGAAAAGTTATAAATCCATCATATAGATATTGAAAAGTGTTATAATATATGGTATTCTAAAAACCTTAAAGAAAAAGGAGTTAATTTAAATATAATATCTGAAGCAACAGGTTTAACTATCGAAGAATTAAATAAATTATAAAGGTGTGATAAAACACACTTTTTTGTTTAATAAATATAAAAAAATTAAACTTTTATTTATTATACGTGATATAATAAAAATAGAGGTGGTACGTAAAATGTTTTTTAGTATTTTAATTGGTAAATTCTTAGTTTTTATTGGTAAAATTTTGCATAAAGGAAGTTCTAAACCTGGTGAAGTTGTTCTTAAAATGAAGAAAGATTTTTTTAAGAATATTAAACTACCTAAAAAAGTTATTGCTGTAACTGGATCATCTGGTAAAGGTAGTATTTCAACTATGATAGCTGAAATATATCGTAAATCTGGTTTTACAGTTGCTCATAATAGTAAAGGAGCAAATTTAAATTCTGGAATTGCTACTTTATTGCTTGAAAATTGTAATTTAAGAGGAAAAATAAAAAAAGATGTTTTAGTTTGTGAAGTAGATGAAAGATTTGCCAAGTATTTATTTAAAGATATTAAACCAAATTATGTTGTTATTACAAATATTTGCCGTGATCAACCACCAAGACAAGGAAATGTTGATATTGTTTATGAAGAAATTGAAAAGGCCCTTGATGAAGGTATGCATCTTATTTTAAATGCTGATGATCCATATCTTCAAAAATTTACATTTGCTGATTTTGATGTTACCTATTATGGAATGGATAAAAATAAATATTCATATGAAAAAAATAAATTTGATAGTTTAAATATATATTATTGTCCAAAATGTGGTAGAAAGTTAAAATACAATTTTTATCATTTTGAAACATTAGGTGATTATACTTGTGAAAATTGTAGTTTTAAAAGACCAAAACCTAATTACACTGTAACTGATGTTGATTATGATAATTCAATTATAACTATGAATGGTAAGTACAAACTTCATGTGCCATTTGCTATTTTATATGCTACTTATAATACAGCAGCTGCTTTTACAATGGCAGCACTTGATGAATTACCTCTTGACAAAGTAGTAGAAGCTATTAATGAATCAAAAACTAATACAAAAATAAATAATAGTTATATGTATCAAGAACGAAAAGTAAATGTTTTAAGTAATAAAAATGAAAATAGTACAACATTTAATCAATCAATATTATTTACTAAACGTGAAGATAAAGAACGCGTTATTTTAATTGGTTGGAAAGAAATTAGTAGAAGATATGTATATTATGATTTATCTTGGCTATATGATATAGCATTTGAAAATTTAAATGATCAATATACACAAAAAGTTTATTGTGTAGGAGAAAATGGTTATGATATTGCTGTGAGAATGAAATATGCAGGGTTTGATGAGAAAAAAATCGCATATTATGAAAAATTAGAAGATGCTGTTTCTGATTTAAAAAACAATACTACAGGTGATATATATGCTATTGTTAATTTCGATTATGTAGAACCATTTAATAATTTAATGATGGTAGGTGATAAAAATGAACATTAAAATCGCATATTTATATGATGACTTAATGAATCTTTATGGTGAAATAGGAAATGTTAATGTTTTGAAGTATCACTTAGATAAATTAGGTATTAATGCTGAGGTATTTAAATTTTCTGTTGAAGATGATGTTGATATTGATTTATATGATGTATTTATTATTGGTAGTGGTACTGAGTATAATCAAGATAAAGTAGTTCGTGATTTCATTCAGTATAAAGATAAAATCAAAACTGCTATAGAAAACGGGAAAGTATTTCTATGTACTGGCAATTCAATAGAATTATTTGGTAATACCATAACAGATAGTTATGGTAGTATTAATAAGGGACTTGGTATATTTGATTTTACAGTTAAACATAGTAAACAAAGAATAGTAGATGATATACTATTTGAATTTCCAGAAATTGGTAAGTCTATAATTGGTTTTCAAAATCAAGAAGGATTTATTGAAAATTATGAATTTAATTTATTTAATGTTATCCGTGGTTTTGGTGGTAATACTAATATAACTAAAGAGGGAATTCATTATAAGAATTTCTTTGGAACTTATGTATTAGGTCCTATTTTAGCCCGTAATCCTTATTTTCTAGAGTATTTTATAAAATGTATTATAGAAAGTAAAGATAAAAATTATCAATTAAAACCTATTGATTTGGAACTTGATAAGAAAGCATATAATAATATAATGGAAAGACATTATCCTAAATATTTATAAAAAAATTCCTATTTACGAATAGGAATTTCTTTATATTCATTAATTATTATATTTGATTTTAAATTATAAATCTCTGTAACTCTTTTTTCAATTAATAATTGTTCAAATTCTTGTTTTCCAAGTTTAGAAATAATAGGAATACTTACGTTTTTCTTTATTTTATTTAAATATTTTTGCCCATTATTATTAAAGCCTAAAATACGAATATATTCTATTTTTTTATTTCTATTTGCTTCTTCTTTTGTAAATGAACAAAGTATATGAATAAACATTCTACATATTTTATTATAAGTATATCTTTTTGTTTTAATTACTTTAATTAAATCATCAATATTATTACATTTAGAAATATATTTTAAAATTCTATTTTCAATACCTTCATCGACAGTTTGATACTTATTTATGTTTTCTTTTTCACATAATATTTTATATTTTAATAAATCAAAATAATTATTTAAATCAATATATTTTAAATTTAAATCAGATATATCTTTAGGTACAAAATCACTTATATTTTTATTTTCTTTAATTAGATTTCTAATAGCAGTACCACTAATAATACTATTATCAGAGTTTAATGAATGATAATCATTAGTTCTTTTTATACTAATAGCTTCTATATTAGAATTCAAATGTTTAATGGCTTTTATATAACTAATTCCAAGTAAATCGTTTGGTGTATTTATATTTTTATTTGTAAGTTTTGAAATAGCTTTAGAAATAGCTGTTGGATAGTTAATACCTTGATCTAAGTATTCTTTTAATAAATTATTATATTTAGTACTATCTTGAATAGTAGCGATTTTTTTTAAAGTTTCTATATTATTAATCTCACTACCAAATACTAATGTATCAATATTTAATGTATTTAATATTTGAATAGCTCCACTAGCAAATATATCTGCACTTTGTGTAGCAAAAACAAATGGTAATTCAACTATTAAATCAATGTTATGATTTAATGATGAGTTAATTTTATCTAATTTATTTAAAATATTAATTTCACCACGCTGTGAAAAATATCCATTTGTAACTAATATAATAATACTATCAGGAAACATTTCCTTAATCTTATTTATATGGTATATATGACCATTGTGAAGAGGATTATATTCACAAATAATACCAATTATTTTAGTCATAGTATCACTTCCTGGTTAAATTATAACATTATAATAATTGGTTGTAAAATATGAAAGTATCATATATAATAAAAACAGGTGATTATTATGGAAATTGATATAACTGAATTAAATAATCGTATTAAAGATAGAATTAATATTGATTTAGAATATTCATTTTCAGAAGAACAATTAAAAGGAACTGATATAAGAAAACTAGATGATTTAAAAATTAATGGTTATATAACTAAAGATGTATTAAATAATATATGTATTTTTTTAGAAGCAAATGGGGAAATGATTCTTCCATGTTCTGTTACTCTTAAAGATGTTTTATATCCATTTAGTTTCAAAATTGATGGTATTTTAGAGGAAATAGAGTCTGAAAACGAATATTTTTTAAAAAAAAGTGAAAATACTATTGATATTTTTCCAATAATATGGGAAAATATATTAATGGAAATTCCCATGAAAGTGGTAAGTGATGAAGCCAAAGATTATACTGCTGAAGGTAATGGTTGGAAATTAATTACTGAAGAAAACAGTCATGAGGAAATAAATCCTGCATTGGCAAAATTGAAAGATTTACTTTAGAAAGAGGTGGATAGTATGGCTGTACCATTTAGAAAAGTTAGTAAAACTAGAGGAAGAATGCGTCGTACACATTATAAAATTACTGAAAATGAAACAACAAAATGTCCAAAATGTGGTGCTGAAATAAGACCACATCGTGTATGTGCATCTTGTGGAACATATAAAGGTAAAGAAGTAATTAAAAAAGACGAAAAATAAAAAGTTCATAGAACTTTTTTTTCTTTACAATTATATATAAAAAAGAGTATAATAAAAATATGGAAGCATAGAGGTGTTATATGAAAAATAAAGGATTTACCTTAGCAGAAGTATTAGGTGTGGTTGTAATATTAGGTTTATTAGTAATAGTTTCTTTCCCACCATTATTGAATCAATTAAAAAAATCAAAAAATACTTTAAGTGAAGCAGAATTAAAAATATTAGGTGAAGCTGCTGGCTTATATATAGATGATCATCTTAGTAATTATCCAACTGTTGAAGATAATGTTTATTGTATTAGTCTTGATACACTTGTTAAAAATGGATATCTAAAATCACCAATTATTGATGCAACTACAAATGAAGAAATTAATGAAGTAAATAATGAAATTAGAGTTGTTATTAATGGTCAAAATGATTATTCATATGATTTAAGAGATAAAACAACAAGTGATAAATGTGTAGAAATTAGAGCTTAGCTCTTTTTTTTTTATTCATTTGTATATTTATTATTTTCAACAGTTATACTAAGTACAATACCCATCATAATCATATAACTTAGCAGACTAGAGCCACCATAACTAATAAAAGGTAAAGTAATACCAGTTATGGGTATTAGTCCAAATGTCATACCTATATTTTGAAGTTGTTGATAAAGGAGCATACCAATAATACCAGCAAGTATATATTTACTAGTATTCTTTTTACTATTATTTGCAATAGCAATTATTTTTAAATCAAAAATAAGAATTAATATTAATAAAATACTAGAACCAACAAATCCAAAATTGCTAGCATAAACTGCAAATATAAAATCTGTTTGAGGTTCTGGAAAATAAATAGGAGTATTATATAATCCATATCCTGTAAAACCACCAGAACTAATAGCTGTCAAACCATTTTCAAGCTGGTAACCACTTTTATTTGACCAATCAAGTAAACGATCTACACGTAAGAAAAAACTAGAACCAAATAATTTAATAAATAAGTCTTTATTTGAAAAATAAATTATTAAAATAGTACCTATTATTATACCAACTATTAAGAATAGAAGGAAAAACCATCTATATCTAATTCCGCCAATAAAAAGCATAACAATAGTTATAATAATGTATATTAATACTACTCCTGTATCTGGTTGCAAAAATGTTAAAATACTTGGTATTAATACTACAAACATTACTTTTAATAAAAAGAAAAATTCTTGAGAAATAGTAGGATTTTCATAATTTTCATTAAAGTCAGTAATCATTTTAGCATTTACAATAATTAATATAATTTTCATGAATTCACTAGGTTGAAATGTACCAATACCAGGTATAGTAAACCAACATTTTGCTTCATTAATGGTAGTTCCAAAGAATAATAATAGTATTAATAAAATAACTCCAATTATATATAAAAACCAGGCATTTTTAAGTATAATATTATGTCCCTTTATTACAATAACTAATAGTAAAATAAAACCAACTATATACCAAATTATTTGTTTACTCATTAAATAATTCATAGAATCAGGTAGTAGTTTTTGAGCACTACCAATTGTCATAATACTTATTATGGCAAACATTATTAATAAAATAAAAATAGTTTTATCAAATTTAATTAATTTCTGCATAAAACCACCCCATTATTATCTTACACCAAATTACTATTTTATACAAATAAATTACAATTTGAAAAATAATTTAAAATATAGTATAATATATTATAGGTGATTAAAATGGAATATATACAATATATAATAATAATTGCAGTTACAGTTCTTTTAGCAATTGCAATTGTTAAATCTAAAAAGAAAGATTTTCATATTGAAGCAAATAAATTAGTAGAGTATTTAGGTGGAAAAGATAATATTATTAATTATGAGGTTAATAAATCACGTTTTATTGTTAATTTACATAATACAGAAATAGTTGATAAAGATGCTATTCAAAAAATGGGTGCTCAAGGTATTGTAGAAATTGAAAATCAACTAAAGATTATTTTTGGTAGTGATTCAACTCAGTTAAAGAAACATATAGATCAATTAAAATGACAAAATTTGTCATTTTTTTCATTTTTCGACAAAATTCTACATATTTATAATGTAGAATTTTTTTGAGGTGATATAATGAATTTTCTATTAGTATTATTATTTTCATTTATTATTATTTTATTTCCATTATTAACTTATTTATTCTTTGTAGCATATAATAAAAATATTGATTCTAAATTAAATAAATTTTATTTTGGATTAGCATTAATTACAATATATTATTTACAAATAAAGTACTTACAAATTAATTATGATAGTAGTGTAATTATAATAACTTTTATACCACTTTTAATAGCCATAATAAAAGATGATAAAATTAGTATATCTATTCTTATGATTATTCAAATATTAACGTTATATATAATTTATAAATATAATATTTATTCTTTATTAATACTTCATTTAATAATTATAATAATATCTTTAGTAAGAAAAAACAAATTATTTCCAGTTATATATTTTAGTATAATTAGTATATTTTTATTTATAGAATTAAGATATAATATTTTGCTATTAATATTTAATTATCTAGCTATTAATATACTTTATCTATTTATTGATATATTTTTAAAAAAGGGTGATAAGATTATAAATTATCATATGTCTCTTAAAGAAATAGAACAAGAAAAACAAATACAACAATCATTATTTAAGATTGCTCATGAAATTAAAAACCCACTTGCTGTATGTAAAGGTTATTTTGATATGTTAGATTTAAATAATAAAAAACATATAGAAAAATATATTCCAGTTATTAAAGAAGAAATAGAACATTCTTTGTTAATATTACAAGATTTTTTATCAATAACTAAAATTAAAGTAGAAAAAGATATTATGGATATAAATATGTTAGTTGAAGAAGTAAATGATAATTTTAAACCATTATTTAAAAATAAAAAAATACATAATAATATAAAACTTATAGATGATGAAGTATATATTAATGGTGATTATAATCGTTTAAAACAAGTATTAATTAATATTGTTAAAAATAGTATAGAAGCATTAAATAAAGAAAATTCTAAAATAAATATTATGACTATGAAAAATAATAAATATTTTCAAATAATTGTTGAAGATAATGGAGTAGGCATGGATGAAGAAGTAATAAAACACTTTTCTGAACCATTTTATACAACTAAACAAAATGGTACAGGTTTGGGTATTACTTTATCAAAAGAAATATTAAAAGAACATAATGCAACAATTACTTATAAATCAGAGAAAATGATTGGAACTAAAGTATTAATAAATATACCATTGAACTAAAAAAGAGTACTTAGTACTCTTTAATTTGTTGTATTATTATTTGTATTACTATTGTTATTGTTGTTTGTATTTGTTTTAGCAACATAATTAACAGTTCTTGTTAATACCTTTTCTTCACCTTTGTAAGTAACAACATATGTAATTGTATATGTATCAGTTTTATTTATATCAATTTCGCTAAAACTATTAAGTGACTTTTTATCAGATTTTCTAACAATAGTTATATCTGGATTTTTAGATGTAACTGCTGTTTTAGTAACATCTTTACCATTTTCTTTTATAGTTACTGATTGATCAGTATATTTTTGACCAACAGTAATATCAATAGTTTCTTTACCAGCTAATTCTATTTCGATATAATCATCAGCTACATGTTTAACATTAACACTTTTACCATCACTCATATTTGCTTTAAAGATACTATAACAAGTCTTAACAATATATGTATAGTCAGTATCTTTTTTGTCATTATCAAATGATGTAGTAAATGTTTTATCTTTAGTAAATCCTAAGAATTCTTCACCACTAGATGTTTTTCTATAAACGTTATATCCAACTTCACCAATATATCCTTGATTATATTCTAAACGAGCATTTATTTCTTTTTGAAGAGTTCCTTCATCTTGGAATATACTAGATAATAGTTTTTTAATATATTCTGGGTTTATAGCATCAGGAGTAGCAATACCATCCCAAGTAAGAACTACTTTTTTATTATCCTTAATTTCAGCTTTTAAATTACTTACATTATCAAGTTTTGAATATCTAGTAGATACTTCGGTTGGTTCTGTACCACGTTTAAATAATTCAGTAACTTTTAAATCATCAGGTGTAAATTCACTTGGAAGTTTAGCAGGATTAGTATCTCTTTCAACAGTAACAGAAACAACACTCGAAGGTCTATCAAATGGTATATCTTCTGTAAATATTCCTTCAGCAACAGCTTTGAAAATACGTGAGTTTTGACCACTACTAATAACATTGTAATAATCTTCATAAACTTGGTCATAACCATACCATACAGCTATTGAATATTGTGGTGTAATACCAGCTACCCAAATATCATTAACAGCATTATTTGGAAGATTATACTCATCAAATATTGCTTGTGGGAAATTAGATGTACCAGTTTTGGCACCAAATGTTACACCATTAACGTATGAATAACGTCCAAGTGCAGAACCAGCGGTTGAAACTAATACACTTGAAATCATATAAGCGGTATCTTCTCCCATAGCTCTTGTTTTTTGTACTTTTCTATTATATACTTCACCAGAATCACGGAATACTATTTTAGTGAAACTATAAGGTTTAATATAGTAACCACCATTAGCAAATGCTGCATAAGCTGCTGCAAGCGATAATGGACATTCTCCTTCATATCCACCTAAGGCATGTGATTCATATAAACCATCTTTATCATCAGGGGAAAGACCTAAACCTCTAACAAATTGATCAATATTATCACGATTATTAGCTTGGAAAGCTTTAAGAGCTGGAATATTCCAAGAACCCATTACAGCTTCTCTTAAAGTTAATATTCCATTATAAGTATAATTCCAATTATCAATTCTTAATCCACTACTATAAGCATGTGGTTCATCTCCAAAAAGGGTATATGTAGACCAGTTTTCAAATTCAATACCAGGACCATAATCATATAAAGGTTTAGCAGTAGAACCAATATGTTTTTTAATCATAGTAGCATAGTTATATTGACGAAGACCGTCATTATTTCTTTTACCACCAATTGCAACAATTGCACCAGTATTAACATCAACAACAGCAATACCTGCTTGAACACGATCATTTTGCCATTCATAAGTATTTCCAGTTACAGGACTTTCAACACCTTGCATAACACTATTAACATGATCTTGTTTTGTACGATCCATAGTTGTCCAAATTTCCATTGGTGTGTCATATGGATCAATTTCTAATCCTTCTTCGGCATACATATCTATAACATCTTGAACAACCATATCAATAAATTGTTGATACTCTCCACCTTGAGATTCATGTTCTTTAAGAATAAGTTTATCAATAGTCATTTCTCTAGCTATTAATCTTTCTTCTTCAGTAATGTATCCATGATCTTCCATAAGTTGAAGAACAATTCTTCTTCTTTCTTCGGCAGCCTCAGGATCTAGATATGGGTCATAAGCATTAGGTGCTTGGAAAAGACCAGCAATCATAGCAGCTTCAGCAAGGTTAACATCTTTAGCATGTTTTCCAAAATATGTTAAACAAGCTTGTTCAACACCATAAGCTCCATTATTAATAACTGTTGTTCCACCTAAGAAATTATAGTTAGCATAGAATTCAAATATTTCTTTTTTAGTATAATTTTTTTCAATTTTAAATATTGACATATAAATATCTGTAAATTTTCTTTTAATACCTTCTAAACCAGAAGCAGCTTTGTTGAATTTTTTATCGGTAACACTATTTTTAGATATTTGCATTGTAAGAGTAGAAGCACCACCGGCATCTTGTCCCATTGCTTGTCCAAAACTTGCTTTAGCAAAACGAGGTAAATCAAAACCATTATGAATGAAAAATCTTGAGTCTTCAGTAGCTATAATTGCATCTATTAAAACTTCTGCCATATCTTCAAAGGCAATTTTCTCACGTTTTTCATTTCCTATTTTAGCTATCATTTGCCCATTCGCATCATAAATAATAGTAGATTCTTGTTGATATAGATTTTTAGGATCAAAATCAGGAGCATTTTTAATAATTGAAGCAATAAATATAATTCCTGCAGTTACAACAGCTAAAATCGCAATAATAATTATAATAAGAAAAATTTTAAGCATCATCATTATATTATCTTTTTTGATTCTAAATTTTTTCTTTGTTTTAACCGCATTATTATTTGGGTTATCAACATTAATTTTCTTTTCTTTTTTTGAACCCTTTTTAAATAGATTTTCCTTTTTTAATTTTTTCATACAAACTCTCCTTTTTCAAAGTATATGATGTCAATTATTCTTAAGTAATCAAGACGTGGATTAAATCTTTCTTGTAATATATATCCTTTATCTTCAAAATAAGATACAGGAATAGATTTTCTTGTATTTTTTTCTAGAAACTCTAATAAGTATTTAGCTTCTAAAAAATATGTAACATTTAAATTAGTAAATCTTACAATTAAAAAAGCAATACCACCATGATTTAAAACTTTTCTTAAATGTTCTATTTGATGATCATGAATATTTCTAAGAGGAAAATATTCAGTATTTAATGTTTCTTTTGCTTCAAAGTCAATATATTTACCATTATAGATACCATTATAATCAGTAGTAGATGGAGTTTTGAAATAAGCTTCTTTAATTACTGCATCTTCTCTTGACTTAAAATCGACTTTAACAATAGTAACAGGAGTTGGTTTTTTATAAATGACAGCTCTATCTGTTACAAGGTAATAATTGTTTGTTTGATTTAAATCATCTTCTAAGTTCATACCTCTGTTCTTATAATTTACTTGATTATTATATACTTTTGCTAGACCATTTGGGTATTTCACAAATATCACCTTATCTTATTATACTATAATAAAAAAAATTTTTCTACAATTATTAGCTAGTTTTGTCGATTTGCAACATACTACTTAGAAAATATGTTAATTTATAACAGAGGTGATAATGTGGATAGAAATTTTCATATACAAGTTATGCTTAATAATATGATTAATGATGTACAATATGTCCAAAGGAACTACTTAATTCGAAAGAGAAGAAAGTAGTTTTATTTATTTTTATGACATATGTCACCAAACATTGACAAAAAGACAAAATTTTGAGAAAATATAGTATAGATAAAAAGAGGTGATGGTATGTCTCAAGATAGAATTTTACTTACAACTAAAGATATTTTGGAAAAAGAATTCAAAATAGATACAAGAGGTTATAGACCACAAGAAGTTGATAAGTTTTTGGATATTATTATTAGAGACTATGAAGAATTTAATCAAATTCTAAAAGAAGTTGAAGATGAAAAGAAAGAACTTGCTGAAGAAAATATAAGATTAAAACAAGATATGCGTATATTAAAAACAAAACTAGATGTTGTAAAAGATGGAAATACTGCAGAAATAAATAATGCTGATATTTTAAGAAGATTATCTAGTCTTGAAAAATTAGTTTATGGAAAAGAAGAATAATATTTTGACAAACGCTGCATTTTTCATGATGTAGAGGAAAGTCCATGCTTGCACAGTCTGTGATGACTGTAGTTTTCGTGCGTAGGGAAAAAATAACCTACGGTAGTATGTAAATACTAACGGAACTGAATAAACCTAAGTCTTTGATATGGTTTTAGTAGGTATAAAGTGCCATAGTGACGATGCTAAAGAGAAATTTTTAGAGTGGAACGCGGTAAACCCCTCGAGCAAGAAACCCAAATTTGGTAGGGGAACTAGTCCAAGAGAATCGAATTAAGGACTGGATGGGATATCCCATAGATAAATGTTTGTCGCCTTTTTAAGGAACAGAACATGGCTTATAAAATATTATTTTTTTTAATTTAAAAGAAAGTTGGTGTGTGGTGAAAGAGATTGGTCAAAGATTGAAAGAAGCAAGAGAAAGCATTGGTATTTCAATTGAAGAGGCTGCAGAAGATTTAAAAACTAGACCATCACAAATAGAAAATATGGAAGCAGGTAATATGGATGCTTTCAAAGATGTATTTTATTTAAAATATTTTATTCGTGATTATGCGAAATATTTAGGATTAGATTATGATGATATGGTAGATGAGTTTAATGAATATTTATTTGATTTTACATCTAAAATATCAGTTGATGACATAAAAAATGCTCGTAAAAAAACATTAAAAGAAGATAAAGAAAAAGAAGAAAAAATTATGTCACCATATACAATAGAAAGAAAAGGAAGATTTTTTATTCCACTTTGGGTAGTTATTGCATTAATTATTGTTTTAATAGGAGTTGCATTAGTTGTTATTTTTAAACCATTTAGTGGTGGTGGTACTAAAACAAATAATGAACCAACTAATATAATTAATTAAGGAGGATTTATGAATACTTCAAATAAATTAACAATATTTCGTATTTTTTTATCTTTTATTATTGTAGCAATATTACTATTACCTTTTGAAGCATTAGGTATTGATTTACCAAAATTATTTGTTAATGAATTAATTGTTATGGATGTAAAATATATAATTGCAGGTGTATTATTTATTATTGCTTCTATTACAGATTTATTAGATGGATATTTGGCAAGAAAAAATAATTGTGTTACTGATCTTGGGAAAATGCTTGATGCAATTGCTGATAAGATACTTGTTAATCCAGTATTAGTTATACTTGCTGCAACAGGATTTATTCATCCAATTATACCAGTTGTTATTATTATTCGTGATTACTTTGTTAATGGATTTAAAATGCAAGCTGGTAATAAGGGTGATGTAGTATCAGCAATTAGATTAGGCAAAATTAAAACTGTATGTATGATGATTGGAATTGCTTTAACATTATTATATAATATGCCATTTGAAACTATGAATATTAAGTGTTCTGACTTTTTACTTATAGTAGCAACTGTATTATCAGTAATATCTGCAGTTCAATATTATAATTTAACAAAAAAATATTTTACAGAAAATAAAAATTTGAATTGAAATAATAACGAAAGTTCTATTTTTGAATAGAACTTTTTTTATTTCTGTAAAAACTTTGTAAAAAAAATAACAAACAAATGTTCGAATTTAGTATTGACAAGTGAAAAATATTATTATACAATGTTAATGTAGAGGAGGAATTAAGATGGCTAAAACAACAACTGATAATACATTAAGCCAAGTCCTTGCCGATATTGAAAAACAATTTGGTAAAGGTGCAGTTATGAAATTAGGTGATCATGAACATAGAGAAATAGATGTTATTTCCAGTGGATCACTTTCACTTGATATATGCTTAGGAATAGGTGGTTATCCTAAGGGAAGAATTATTGAAATATTTGGACCTGAATCTAGTGGTAAAACAACATTTGCCCTTCATGCAATTGCTGAAGCTCAAAAGAAGGGTGGAAGAGCTGCATTTATTGATGCTGAACATTCTCTTGATCCACAATATGCTGCAAAATTAGGTGTAAATATTAATGAACTTTTATTATCACAACCTGATAATGGAGAACAAGCTCTTGAAATATGTGAAGCACTTGTACGTAGTGGTGCTATAAGTGTTATTGTAATTGATTCTGTTGCTGCGCTTGTTCCACAAGCTGAAATTGAAGGAGAAATGGGAGATTCTCATGTTGGGCTTCAAGCTAGATTAATGAGTCAAGCACTTCGTAAACTTTCAGGTGTTATTAATAAAACAAATACTATTGCTATTTTTATCAATCAATTACGTGAAAAAGTTGGTGTAATGTTTGGAAATCCTGAAACTACACCAGGTGGAAGAGCATTAAAATTTTATGCTTCAATTAGACTTGATATCAGAAGAGCTGAACAAATTAAACTTGGTACTGATATAATTGGTAACAAAGTAGCAGTAAAAGTAGTTAAGAATAAAATGGCACCACCATTTAAGAATTGTGTAGTTGATATTATGTATGGTGAAGGAGTTTCTAAAGAAGGAGAAATTGTTGATCTTGCTAGTGATATAGGAGTACTTGAAAAAGGTGGATCTTGGTATTCATATAAAGGTGAAAAATTAGGTCAAGGTAAAGAAAATGTTAAAGAACTTCTAAAGAAAGACAAGAAACTTTGTGACGAACTTGAAAAGAAAATCCGTGATTATCATGATGTCAATGGTAAAAAAATTAATGAAGAAATAATTGATGATGAAGAATTACCTGAAGAGTAATTCTTTTATCATAAGATAGGTGAAATTTCACCTAATTAAAACTGAAGAAATTTTATATATTTTAAAAGATAATTATACTAAGATTAGAAAAATTCTAATCTTTTTGTTATAATATAAATAGGTGATAATAATGGGTAATATAATAATAGGTATTGTTGGAAGACCAAATAAAAATAAAGATGGTATTAATACTATTGATGTTTTTGAAAAAATGAGAAAAGCTGTTATTAAAAATGGTGGTACACCTATAGCTTTACTTCCGGTACAAGATGTTGAATATGATGATGTAATACCTAAAGATATATTAGAACTTACTGATATTGAAAAAGAACAATTAAAAAGTATGATTAATTTATGTGATGGTATTATTATGCCTGGTGCTAATAAATTATATCAATATGATTTTTATATTTATGGCTATGCATATGAAAAAAATATACCTATTCTTGGAATATGTGGTGGTATGCAACTTATGGGTATTTATGATAATAATGGTTCTTCACTTACAGAAATTGATTCTAAAATTAATCATTCAAATAGCTTAGAAAAATATGCTCATGATGTTTCTGTAGATATGAGTTCACCACTATATAGTATTTTTGGTAAAAGTAGTTTTGCTGTTAATAGTAATCATAGATATATGATGAATAAAGTGAATGAACTTAAAGTTGCTGCTAGATCTAATGATGGCGTTATAGAATCTGTTTATGCTCCTAAGAAAAAATTTGTTTTAGGTGTACAATGGCATCCTGAAAAGATGATTGAATATGATGCTAGACAAAATAAAATATTTAAAGCTTTTATTGATGCAGCTAAAAAATAGATATAGAAAGGTTAATAACCTTTTTTATTTGACTAAATGAGCCTTTAGTGATATACTAAGTCGACAAAGGAAGTGGGGAGTTTATGAAAAAGAAAATTAGTTATTTAATATTGTTTCTTGGTTTATTCGTATTTTCAAATATGAATAGTGCAAAAGCATTAATATCAGAAACAGATTCTAGGTGCGGAGGATTTTATGTTCAATATCAAACATTAGATGGTAATGCAGCTAGTGCAAAGTTTATAAAATTAAATGATTATTATACACAACTTGATACGCCAACAAAAGTTGGTTATAAATTTGCAGGCTGGTATTATGATCAAAATTTAACACAAAGAGTATATGATACAAGAGCATTATATTTATCAAATAATTATAAAGTTAAATCAAATAATACATGTCCAGTAGTTACTTTGTATGCTAAATGGGAATTTAATCAAGATACAAGATATCAAAATTGTAATAATGGTTTTAGATTAATTTATCACTATAATAATCCATTACAAACTGATGAAGATTTATTTGTATCAAATAATGGTATTTTTGGTTTAAATATACCAACAAGAGATGGATATACATTTGGTGGTTGGTATTATGATACATATTTTACTCAACCAGTATATGCTAAAAAAGAAGTAGATCTTGATAGTAGATATAAAATACAAAACTATAATGGTTGTTCAGTTATACATATATATGCTAAATGGAATTCAAATACTAAAACAGAAGAATCATGTGGTGGTTTTTATGTTAAATATAATACAATGAATGGTGATCAATTAAATCAAACATTTGTTAGAAGTTATGATTATTATGCAACATTAGCAACTCCAACAAGAGTAGGATATAATTTTGCGGGTTGGTATTATGATGCTAGCTTAACTCAAAGAGTTAATGATAATCGTGCAGTTTATTTATCAGATAATTATAAAGTTAAATCTATGTATGAATGTCCTAGTGTAACTTTATATGCAAAATGGGAAGCAGTTACTAAAACAGAAGAATATTGTGGTGGATTTAATGTTAACTATAATCCAATGAATGGAAATCAAGTAAAACAAGTATTTATTAAAACAAATGATTCTTATACAACATTTGAGGTACCAACAAGAAGTGGTTATAACTTTGTAGGTTGGTATTATGATGCAAATTATAATACAAAAGTAAATGTTACAAAGGTAAGTCAATTATCTAATTCATATAAAGTACCAACAAATAATTGTCCAACAGTAACATTATATGCAAGATGGGAAAAGGCAAGTGAAACATCATATTATACAGAAGAATATTGTGGTGGATTTAATATAAAATATGATTCAAAGAATGGAAATCAAATTAAGAAAGTATTTATTAAGTCAAATGATAATGTAACATATTTAGATACTCCAACAAAAAATGGATATAAATTTGCTGGTTGGTATTATGATGATAGTTATAAAACAAAAGTAGATGTATCAAAAGCAAGTCAGCTTTTAGACTTATATAAATTCCCAAGTAATAGTGACTGTCCAACAGTGCATTTATTTGCTAAATGGGAAAAAGTAAGTGAAACATCATATTATACAGAAGAGTATTGTGGTGGATTTAATATAAAATATGATCCAAAGAATGGAAATCAAATTAAGAAAGTATTTATTAAGTCAAATGATAATGTAACATATTTAGATACTCCAACAAAAAATGGATATAAATTTGCCGGTTGGTATTATGATGATAGTTATAAAACAAAAGTAGATGTGTCAAAAGCAAGTCAGCTTTTAGACTTATATAAATTCCCAAGTAATAGTGACTGTCCAACAGTGCATTTATTTGCTAAATGGGAAGAAGAACAAAAAACAGAAGAATATTGTGGTGGCTTTAATGTAAGATATCAAACATTAGATGGTAGTGCTGTTAAAGAAGTATTTATAAAAACAAATGATTATTATACTAGTTTAGAAACTCCAACAAGAAGTGGTTATAAATTCTTGGGTTGGTATTATGATATTAATTTCACTAAACCTGTAAATGATTCTAAAGCTGGTAATTTATTAGACGCTTATAAAACGAAATCAAGTGTAGGTTGCCCAGTAGTTAATATATATGCAAAATGGGAAAAGATAGCTGAAACAATGTATCAAACAGAAGAATCTTGTGGAGGATTTAGAGTTAGATATCAAACTCTTGATGGAACAAATGTAAAAGAAGGTTTTGTTAAAACAAATGATTATAATTCGACACTTGAAATTCCAACAAGAAATGGTTATAAATTCTTAGGATGGTATTATGATATTAATCTAACTAAGAAAGTGGATGTAACAATTGTAAGCGCACTTTCAAGTGATTATAAAGTTAAGTCAAGTACATCTTGTCCTTTAATTAATATATATGCAAAATGGGAACCAGAACAACAAGAAGTTCATCAAAATCCTAATTGTGGAGGATTTAACGTAAGATATTACACAAATGATAATAATCTTCCAACAAATACTTTCATAAAATACAATTCTATGACAAATTTATATATTCCTGTAAGAGAAGGATATACATTTGGAGGATGGTATTATGATGAAGCACTTTTACAATCAGTTACTACTGATAAAGCAATTTATCTATCAAATAATTTCATTATTAATAATGACAGTGTTTGTCCATATATAAATTTATATGCTAAATGGTTAAAAAGATATGATTTAAATAATGCTTCAGTATCTATTCCAGAATCGATGACTAATGTTGTAAATATTGAAGTAAAAAAATATGAAGACCCAAATCAAATTACAACTTTAAGATCATTTAATGAATTAAATAAAGTAAATTATTCAGTTTATGAAATAGATTTATATGATGAAGGTCAAAATAAAGTACAACCTGATGGAATGGTAAGAATTGAATTTGATATTCCTGCAAATTTAAGAAATACTAAATTAATTGTTTATCGTCTTGAAGGTAGTGAATTAATCCCATATACAGTAACAGTTATTAATAATAAAGCAACTATTGATACAAATCATTTTAGTACTTATATTCTTGCTGAAAAACAAGAAGCAAGTAGTACTGGAGTTAATAAATTATTTGTATTTATTGGAATGGTAGCATTCTTAGTTGCAGTTAGACTTTTACTTATGAAAATAAGAAATAAAATGGCTTAAAAATAACACATTTGTGTTATTTTTTTTGACATTTAATATTTTATTTGTTATTATATAACGCAATTAATGAAAAGAGGCGTTTTTATGAATTATGATGTAAGAAGAATTGAGAATAATACAATTGATTTTATATCTATATGTAGCTATATTGAAGAAAAAATTAATAGAGAAAATTTATCAAAAAATGGTGGCACATTGAATTATTCAAATCTTACATATAGATCAGATATACTATTTGTTGCATATGCCGATGAAACACCAATTGGTTATAATTCAGTAGTAGAATGTGAAAATGGTTATTATATTTATCAAATAGCAGTAAAAAAAGAATATCAACAGCAAGGAATAGGAACATCAATGATGAATGAAATAATGGAAGTAGCTAATCAAGAAAATAAAAATGTATATGCTCATGTTATGAATTATAA
>JAEETF010000031.1 GCA_016290195.1 Bacilli bacterium
CCAATTAAAGCATTTAAAATAATGGAATTTGTACGTAAAGGAAAAGCTAGTAAAGATCCTGAAACATGGAAAGAACATGTTAAAACAATGCAAGAAGCTGAAATACCTGAATGGTTTATTGAATCTTGTCGTAAGATTAAATATATGTTCCCAAAAGCTCATGCTGCAGCATATGTTATAAGTGCTTTTAGAATAGCTTGGTATAAAGTACATATGCCAGTTTATTTCTATGCATCTTGGTATTCTTCAAAAGCAACTGATGTTGATGTTGAAGCTATGATGGGTGGATATAATAGTATTAGAAATAAAATAATTGAAATTCAAAATAAAGGGTATGAAGCAACAAATAAAGAGCAAGGACAACTTGAAAGTTTAAAAATTGCTCTTGAAGCAGCAGCCCGTGGTATTAAATTTTTAAATGTTGACTTATATAAAAGTGAAGCAACAGTTTGGACAGTTAAAAATGATACAGAAATATATCCACCATTTAGTTCTATAGATGGCCTTGGTGAAACGGTTGCTCAAAATATTGTTGAAGAACGTAAAAAAGGTGATTTCTTAAGTATTGAAGATGTTCAAAAACGTGGTAAGATTTCACAAACACTTGTTGATAAAATGCGTATGATGAATATATTTGATGGTATGGATGAATCAAGTCAACTTAGTTTATTTAATTTATAAAAATTGAATTCTATATGAGTTCAATTTTTTAAGTTGAAAATAACTAAAAAATACGATATAGTAATAATATAGTTGAGGTGATTTTATGGAACAAAGTATATTTGTAAAATATTTATTTTCATTACCTGTTATATTAGTAGTAATGTATTTTATGCCAGTAATTGGTTTATTTATGTTAATACCTAGAAAAATATTACTTGATAGATCTAAATATAATACAGGTGTAGTATTTATAGTAACTTTTTGTATTATATTAATTCCTAAATTACTTGAATATATTAGGGATACTTTTAAAATAGAAAATATACCATATTTAAATGATATTTTAACTAATGATGTTTATAAAGTATTATTATCTAGATCTAAATTTTTATTTATAGTTGGTCTTATATTAGTAATTACTGGTCTTATTGTTAAAAAAGCAACTAGTGGTATTAAAGAAAATATGTTTAAAGGTTTAACAGATTATATTAATAATATTGAGGCAAGAGATGCTGAAATAGCTGAAAAAAATGATTTAAAAATGCGTGAAAAAAGAGAAAATGCTAAAAATACACATTTTGTACATTGTCCACATTGTGGTGCTAGTAATACTATTGTTGGTGATACCGGAAAATGTTCCTATTGCAAACAAACTCTTAAAGCAAAATAAAATATGTTTTTACATATTTTTTTTCTTATGTTATAATACAAAAAGAAATGAGGTAATATTATGAGTTTAACAGCTGGAATAGTAGGACTTCCTAATGTAGGAAAATCTACTTTATTTAATGCAATTACAAAACAAAATATATTAGCAGCAAATTATCCTTTTGCTACTATTGAACCTAATGTTGGTACAGTTATTGTACCTGATGAAAGACTTGATTTCTTAAATGATCTTTATAAACCAAAAAGTTTAGTTCCGACAACATTTGAATTTACTGATATAGCTGGACTTGTTAAGGGAGCATCTAGTGGAGAAGGACTTGGTAATAAATTTTTATCACATATAAGAGAAGTAGATGCGATTGTTGAAGTAGTAAGATGCTTTGATGATGCAAATGTTACTCACGTTGAAGGAAATGTAGATCCTATTCGTGATATTGAAACTATTAATCTAGAACTTATATTTGCAGATATAGAAGTAGTACAAAATAGACTTTCTAAAATAGGTAAAAAAGCAGCTATGTCTAAAGATAAAGAAGCTAAATTTGAAGCAGAAGTATTAGAAAAATTAATGAATCATTTAAATAATAATCAAGCTATTAGAAGTTTAGATTTAAATGAAGAAGAACAAAAATATATTAAAAACTTTAATTTTTTAACAGCTAAACCTATTATTTATGTTGCTAATATAATTGAAAATGAATTACTTAATAACGGTAATGAATATACAAAAAGAGTAGAAGAATATGCTTCTAAAGAGGGTGCTGGTGTAGTCATCATTTGTGCTAAAGTAGAAGCTGAATTAAGTGATTTATCTGATGAAGAAAAAGAAATGTTTTTAGCAGAATTAGGTGTTGAAGAAAGTGGTTTATCAAAATTAATTAAAGCTACTTATTCACTTTTAGGGCTTGCTACATATTTTACTTCTGGTACTGATGAAGTAAGAGCTTGGACATTTAAAAAAGGTATGAAAGCTCCTGCTTGTGCTGGTATTATTCATACAGATTTTGAAAAAGGTTTCATTAGAGCTGAAATAATGAGTTATGATGACTTAAAAGCATGTGGTACTGAAAAAGCAGTTAAAGAAGCTGGAAAGATGCGTCTTGAAGGCAAAGAATATTTGATGCAAGATGGCGATATTTGTTATTTTAGATTTAATGTATAAATAGTCATAGACTATTTTTTTCTTGCTAAAAAAGAATAAATACAATATAATTGTTTTGGAGGATGATGAATTAATGGATTTACAAAGAGTATTTTCTAAAATATTTTTATGGATGGCATTTGGACTTGCCATAACATTTGCAACCGGTTATATTGTTTCACAAAATCCAAATATGTTTGACAGTGTATTTGGAAGTAAAAGCACACGAATTATTTTACTTATAGTAGAACTTGGACTTGTATTTGCACTTTCATTCTTTTTAAAGAAATTGAGCCCATTAGCTGCTAAGTTCTGCTTTATAATCTATTCTTTTGTCACTGGTTTAACTTTTTCGGTATATTTTGTGGCATATAAAATAGATTCAATTATATTTGTATTTGGAATTACAGGTGTATTATTTCTTATCTTTGCACTTATGGGTATGTTTACAAAAAAAGATTTAACAAAATTAGGAACAATTTTACTTATGGCTTTAATTGGAATAGTTATTTGCAGTATTATTAATATTTTCTTACAAAATGAAGGTTTTGATTTAGGACTTTGTATTGTGGGAGTAATTATTTTCTTAGCTTATATTGCTTATGACATTCAAATGATAAAAAGAAATATGGATTGTAATCTTGAAGAAGATAAGTTAGTAATTTTTGGTGCTTTACAATTGTATCTTGATTTCATAAATTTATTTATTAGATTATTAAGACTATTTGGAAATAGTAAAGACTAAAGTGATTTACATCACTTTTTTATTTTTTTAAATATTAGCACTCATATATTGACAATGCTAACATATAATAGTATAATGAACGTAGCACTTTGGTAAATGGAGTGCTAAAGTAGGCGGTGATATGGTGTTAAATAAAAGACAAAATGATTTATTAAAGATAATCGTTGAAGATTATATTAAGACCGCTAGACCAGTAGGTTCAAAAGCAATTTGTGAACTGCTTGATTGTTCTAGTGCTACAATAAGAAATGAAATGGCATATCTTGAAGAATGTGGATTACTTGAAAAAACACATACTTCATCAGGAAGAATTCCTAGCGAAAAAGGTTATAGATATTATGTTGATAATATTATGAAACCAAAAGAATTGACTGGTGAAGATATGTTAAAACTTCAAACTATATTTTCTAATAATTCATTAATGCTTAATGATACAATTATTAGAAGTATGGAAATTATATCAGAACTAACAAGTTATACAGCTGTTGTTTTGGGAGATGATTCATCACTTAATAAAGTTAGTAAAATTGAAGTTGTTCCACTCGACGAAAATAAATTAATTACAATTGTTATTACTGATAAAGGACATGTTGAACATAGAAATGTTGTTATGGAAAAAAATGTTCCTATGGAAGAAATACGTAAAACAGTTGAACTAATTAATAACTTAATTGTTGGAACACCAATAGATGAAGTAAGTAGTAAATTAGAGTTTGAAGTAAAGCCAATAATATCACAATATGTAAAACAACATGAAGTATTATATAAAGCTTTTTATAATGCATTCAATAATTTTGCTAGTGATGTTAGCCATGAAACACCTTTTAAACTTAAAGGTACAAGTAATTTCTTAAATGAGCCAGAATTTAGTAATGATGCCGACAAAATTCGAAAAATTGTTAGTAAATTTGATGATAATAATATAGTTAGTAGTATTAAAGAAGAAGATAGTGGCATTAATATTTATATAGGCAGTGAAAATAGTTTTGATGATGATGTAACCGTTATTAAAACCAAATATAAAGTAAATGATGGAGAAGGAACAATTGCTCTTATAGGTCCAAAAAGAATGGAATATGATCGTGTAATTGCGCTCCTTGATTATATTAAACAAAATATAGATAAAAATAGTTAGGAGGAATTTTGTGGAAGAAAATATGAAAAAATGTAATTGCGATGAATCTTGTACATGTGGTTGTCAAGAAGGTAAAGAATGTACTTGTGATGAATCTTGTACATGTGGTTGCCAAGAAGGAAAAGAATGTACTTGTGAAGAACAAACTTGTGAATGTGGAAAACATAAAGAAAAAAAGAATAAAAAGGAAAAGGCTGAAATAGATAAATTAATTGCTCGAATTAAAGAACTTGAAGATTTAAATCTTCGTGAAAAAGCTGAGAGTATTAATTTTCGAAAAAGAAAAGAAGAAGAAGTAAGTCGTATATTAAAATTTTGTAATGAAGATTTAATACGTGAAATTCTTCCAACTATTGATAATTTCGAAAGAGCTATAAAAATGGATGATACGGATTTAACAGATGAAGTATCTAAGTTCTTAGAAGGAATCAAAATGATATATTGCAATTTAGTTGGTACACTTGAAAAATATGGTGTTCAAGCTATAGATGGTGCTAATAAACCATTTGATCCAACTTATCATCAAGCGGTATTGATGGAAAAAAGAGAGGGCGTTGCGCCTGGTATGGTACTAGAAGTATTACAAAAAGGATATTTACTTAAAGATCGCGTCATTAGACCTGCGATGGTAAGAGTTTCAGAATAAGGAAAGGTGATAAATTATGAGTAAAATTATAGGTATAGATTTAGGTACAACTAATAGTTGTGTAAGTATATTTGAAGGTGGTGAAGCTGTAGTTATAGCTAATGCTGAAGGACTACGTACAACACCATCAGTTGTTGCTTTTAAAGGTGATGATATTATTGTTGGTCAAAAAGCTAAAAACCAAGCTATGACTAATAAAGATACAGTTGTTTCTATTAAAAGAGAAATGGGAACAAATCATAAAGTAAAAATTGAAACTACTGGTAAGAGTTATACACCACAAGAAATTAGTGCTATGATTCTTGGAGATTTAAAGAAAACTGCAGAAAGTTATTTAGGAGAAACTGTTAAAGAAGCAGTAATTACTGTTCCTGCATACTTTAATGACTCTCAAAGACAAGCTACTAAAGATGCTGGTAAAATTGCTGGTTTAGATGTTAAAAGAATTATTAATGAACCAACAGCAGCAGCTCTTGCTTATGGACTAGATAGACAAGATAAAGATGAAAAAGTTTTAGTATATGACTTAGGTG
This sequence comes from Bacilli bacterium, assembly GCA_016290195.1. Lineage (GTDB taxonomy): Bacteria > Bacillota_I > Bacilli_A > RF39 > UBA660 > UMGS1045. Next base: position 5,533 of record JAEETF010000031.1, read on the forward strand.
GAGGTACATTTGATGTTTCTATCCTTGATATTGGTGGAGGAGTATTCGAAGTACTTGCAACTAGTGGTAATAATAAATTAGGTGGAGATGATTTTGATAATAGAATCATGGACTACTTAGTTGATGAATTTAAAAAAGAAAATGGTGTTGATCTTACAAAAGATAAGATGGCAATGCAAAGACTTAAAGAAGCTGCAGAAAAGGCTAAAAAAGATTTAAGTGGTATGACTTCAACTGAAATTTCACTTCCATTCTTATCTCAAAATGATGATGGACCACTTCATTTAAATTTAACTTTATCAAAAGCTAAATTTGAAGATTTAATTAAAGATTTAGTTGATTCAACACTTACTCCTGTAAGAGATGCTTTAAAAGAAGCTGGATTAAAATCAAGTGATATTGATAAAGTATTATTAGTTGGTGGTTCAACTCGTATTCCAATGGTTCAAGAATTAATTAAGAAAGAACTTGGAAAAGAACC
>JAEETF010000032.1 GCA_016290195.1 Bacilli bacterium
AATTAATAAATAGAAAGATGTGTAATTATGAGTCAATTAACAAATGAAGAAGAACAAATAAAAGAAGTTATTATTGCTGCAAGAACGTTAGAAGAATACTTATGGGGCGAATATAATGGAAAATGGAATATTGAAGAGTGGCGTAGAATGTTTAGAAAAAGAATTCAAAAAATAGATGATATTGATGTTAATAATCCTCATGCTATAATAGAAATGCGAAAAAGATTAATGCAAAATGCCGCTTTAAGTGTTGCATTAATGAAAATATTAGATACTAAAGGAATTCCAAATGATAAATGTGATGTTCCTTCTAATTTACCACAGTATGCTAATGAAGATAATTAAGGTGATATTATGGAGTATAAACTAGTACCTTCAAAAGAAGAAGATTTAGAAAAATTAAAAGAATATAAAAAGAAAAATATATATGAGTATGCAAAAGATTTATTAGATGAAGAATATATTAGAATAGAAAATTATGTAAATAAAGAAGTACCTAAGCAACTTAAAGATTATTATAATATTGTAGTTAATAATAAAAAAATAGGTTGTGTATTAACAGTTCCAGCAGAAGATGGAATTTTACTTGATGAAATATATATTGAAGAAGAATATAGAAATTATGGTATAGGAAGTAGTATTATTAAAAACATTTTAAGTAAAAATAATATTGTATATTTATGGGCATATAAAGATAATAAAAAAGCAATTTCTTTATATAAAAGATTAGGATTTAAAATAATTAAAGATACTGATTTTAGATATCAAATGAAATATGATATTGAAAAAAAATAAAAATAGTAGTACTATGAAGTAGGTAAGAATAAATGCTTATAAAAATAATATAATATGTAGGAGGAAATATGAAAAAATTATTTAGTTTAGCATTAACATTTGTACTTGCACTTACAACTATTTTAGTTTTATCGGGTTGTGAGAAAAAAGAGGATAAAAAAGAAGAAAAGAAAGAAGATAATACTGTTGAAATTTCATATACAAATGGAAAAGGAGTATTTAAAGTATCAGTTCCAAAGACAGCTGATGGTAAAGCAAAATATGAATTTACTAAAGAAAAACCAGAAGGATCAAAAAAGACAGCCACATTTTATTTAGAAACAGAAAAAGCAATTTTAACATTTGCTACTAGTGGACTTGTATATAATACATCAAAAGATTATAAAGCAAAATATGGAGAAACTAAAGCAACATTTGATGGTTATCTAGAATTTATGGATGATGAAAGTATTAGTTCTAGACCAAAACTTGCTGGTATTGAAAGATTTGAAATTAATGGTAGAAAAGCTTTAAGATATTATAATAGAACTGGTGGATCTGGTCAGTATGAATACTTTGGATATAATTATCTTATAGCTTGTGATGATATTTATCCTGGTTCTAAAGCAGATGTAATTGTATATTATAAAACAGATGAAAAATTAACTGAAGCTAAAGAATTTGATGATGAAACACTTGCAATAATTAAATCATTAAAAATTGAGTTAAATGCTTAGTAAATAAAGTAGGAATTATCCTACTTTTTATGTTATAATCATTATAGTTAGGTGGTATGAAAATGGATGTTAAAAATACATTTTATGAGATAGTAAAAGATGCACAAACTGGAATAACATTAAATATTTCAGAAGATGATTTTTCATATGTTAGATTTAACTATATTGAAGAAGGTAATTTATATGGTAATCAAACCATAAGTGAATATATTGGTAATCCTAATTGTTATGATGAAGTATATGATGCAGAGTATTCCAATGGAACAAGTAATTATCTACCAACTTTAAAAGTTGAAAATAAAAAAATATTTTTTAATCACTTAACTCAATTAATAAATAAATATATAGAATTTTATCAATTAGAAGAAGCTATTGTTGAATTTGGTGAAAATAATTTAATTAAAGATATTGTTTTAACTATATTAAGTAATGCTCGTTATGTTGATTATGAAAACCCTGTTGTTTATATGGATAGATATATTAATTTTTTTGATAATTATTATTCATTAAATAATGAAATAGAAAATATTTCATTATTAGAAAATAGTAATATAATTACAAATACTAAAAAAGAAAAATATGGTTATGAAACTCCATATTGTTTTGAAACAATAATAACTAATGGTAGTGATAAATATTATTTACCAAATATTAATTATGGAATAAGTAATAATACTTGTTATATATATGCAGTTCAAAATAAACATAAAAATGAAGATACAAATTTTAATAAAAAAATTAAAAGAAATATTAATAAAATAAATAGTGGTATAATTGATAATACTGATTATGATAAAAGTGATACAGTATTAGGAGTACCTCCTAGTTTTGTATTAGCACTTTTAATTTTCTTAAAAACATTAAAAAATAATGGTATAGATAATATTGAAGTAATAACTTTTTTACCTGATAGATATTTTGAAAAAACAGCTAGTGAAGAATATGATGCCGATTTAATTCAAAATAATTTAACTCAAAGATTAGTATTATTGTTTTATAGAATTAAAGAACATATTAATGATATAGAAATAAATTATCCAGTTTATGATGGAATAAGTAATTCCATGGATAATGGCGAAAATTTATTAATTAAATTAAATGATATAGAGTGTAGTAATAATGAGTTAATAGAAGAAGTATTATCTAAATTTAAAAAAGTAAATATGCAAAGAAGATGATTATTATGGATATAGAAAAATTATATAATATATTATTAAGTGATAAACCAAGTGATAATATTTTAGCTAGTGAAAAAGAAATATTTTTATTAATTCCAGAATTAGAAAATTGTAAAGGTTTTAATCAAAATAATGAATGGCATATATATGATGTATATGAACATATATTACATGTTATTGATAATGTACCATCAAATTTAAATCTAAGATTAGCTGCTTTATTTCATGATATAGGTAAGCCTTTAACATATACCCAAGATGAAAAAGGTATAGGACATTTTTATGGTCATTGGGAAAAATCTAAGGAAATATTTGATTCATTTGCAAATAGCCATAATATAGATAAAAGTCTTAGTAATTTAGTATCTAATTTAATATACTATCATGATGTTAATATTTCTAAATTAAGTGATAAAGAATTAAATGTTTTGTATGATAAATTTGGTATAGAAGGGATTAAAATGCTTTATGAATTAAAAAAAGCTGATTTACTTGCCCAAAATAATAAATATCATTATCTATTAGAAGATTATAAAAATCAAAAAGAAAAAATATTATCTAAATATAAATAAAACTATTATGAGGTGATGATATGATACCAGATATACCTTTTATTGAAATATATGATAAAAAAGAATTTATAGATTCAGAACTAGTTTTATTAAAAGAAGATATGGGTTTTATTATTGATATGCAATATCATAAATTAGGAATGAAGAATGCTATAAATGAATGTCTTGTAAGAAAAGAAGTACTTGATAAATTAATATTAGCTAAAAGTTATTTACCTAAAAATTATACATTTAAAATATGGGATGCATATAGACCACTTTCACTACAAAAAGAATTATATCATGTATATAAAGATAAAATAATAAAAGAATTTAATTTAGGAAGTTTATCTTTAGAAAAACAAAATGATGTAATTAAAAATTATGTATCTTTGCCAGTTGAAAATGAAGAATTGCCACCACTTCATACAACAGGTGGTGCAATTGATTTAACAATTGTAAATATTAATACTGGTAAAGAATTAGATATGGGTGTAGCATTTGATGAATTTTCTAATTTAACTAATTCAAATGCTTATGAAAAAAATAATATGGATATAGAAATAAGAAATAATCGTAGATTACTTTATGATGTAATGACTAGAGCTGGATTTACTAATTTACCTAGTGAAATATGGCATTATGATTATGGTGATAGAGCATGGGCATTTTATAATAAAAAACCAGCTATTTATAAAGGAATATTTTAAAAATAGAGGATTTATATGATTTATAATGATGAAAAAATAAAAATAAATAATGTAATAGCAAATAATAAATATATAGAAATTATCTTTGATGATGAAAAAAGTATAATATTTAATTTTAACAATAAAAACTTTGATTTAAATAATTTAGAAAAAAATATAGAAATAGATTTAATAAAAAATATATATTGGGATGTAGAAGTAGTTACTAAAGAAACATATTATTTATTTGATATAACAAAAGAAAAAGTAAGTTTAACAAAATTAAATGATAATTTATTTAATTTAGAAGTCATTATTAAAAATCCTAATATGATATATTCACCAATTGGTAAGGAAGCTACATTTAAAAATTTTTTAATTAATGTACATTTTAAAATATAATAAATTAATAATTTAAAAGTAGAAGAAATTCTACTTTTTATGTTATAATTATACATGTGCAAATTAATACTAAATTATTTTTAATTTAGTAATAGAAGGTGATAACAATGATATTTAATGAAGAAAATAGAAAAAAGTATAGTAGTGGATCATTATTAAAAAAGAAAAGTTGTAATGGTAGAACAATAATAGTTGAAAGTCTTGATGTGCATACAAAAGAAAGAATTAATAAACGAGTTAGTGAAGCATCAAAACAATATATAGCTGAATATTATAAAAATTTACAAGCAGAAGAAACAAATTTTAAAAGTCCAGGTAAAGTTTTAGTAAAAAGAGGATAAAATGAAAGATAAAAAAAGTTTAATAATTTATTTTAGTAGAGCTGATGAAAATTATTCTGTTGGATATATTGAAAAGGGTAATACTGAATATGTTGCCGAATATGTTAAAGAGTTTACTAATGCTGATATGTTTAAAGTTGAACCATTAGTTCCATATGCTAAAGATTACAAAACTTGCATTAAAGAAGCAAAGATGCGAATAGGTAATGCCCCAATTAAAGCAACAATAAGTGATATATCAAAATATGAAGTAATTTATATAATGACACCAATCTATTGGGGAACATATGCACCAGAACTGGAAACAGCTATAAAAAACTTAGACTTTTCTGGAAAAATAATAAGAATTATTACTACACATGAAGGATCAGGACTAGCAAATGTAGTTAAGGATATTAAAAATATTTGTAATGGTGCAATTGTATTAGATGATGCGCTTGCAATTGTAGGATCAGAAGCAAAAGAATCAAAAAAACAAATAGAGCATTGGATATAAAATTATAATTGTTAATAGAAATAATAAAGGAGATAAGTATGATGCAAATTATAGATATATTTGTTGATAATAAAAAATATCAAATTGAATGGAATTTGTCAGAACATTTTGATGAATTAAGAGGGATGCAATTTATGTTAAATAAAATGGCTGCAGACCAGATTGTAATGATTAATAATTTATCTGAAACAGCTAAAATATTGTTATCAGCTGTAGCAGGAGCAGTAATACAATATTTGTTAGATAATAATTGTCAAGTAAATAGTATATTTGAAAATGGTTATTTTATCATAGAAAAATAAAATAATTCTAAGATTTAAAGCGAGGTGAATATTATGCCTGAATTAAGAGATTTATATGATAAAAATAGTAATAAGACGGATATGACATACTATAAGGGTGATGTAATACCTGATGGGTATTATCCTATGGTTGTTATGGTTGTAATTAGAAATTCTAATGGTGAATTTTTAATGCAAAAAAGAGTAGAATCAAAAGGTGGAGATTGGGGAGTAACAGGTGGGCATCCAAAGTCTGGAGAAACTCCAATAGAAGGAATTATTACTGAGGTAAAAGAGGAATTAGGGTTAGACTTTTCAAATGAAAAATTTATTGAGTATGATTCTGGATGTGATGGTAAAGATTGTTACAAGATGTATTTTGTAACTAAAGATATTGACATTAATGATATTTCTATTCAAAAAGAAGAACTTAGTGAAGTAAGATGGTTTTCTATGGAAGAGTTACAACATATGGTAGAACATAAAGAATTAAATGATAATCAAATATCATGTTTTGTTAAAGTATGTGATTATTTAAATAATAACTAAATATATATAATAAAAATAATTGTATTTATTTATGATATTGTTTATAATTAAAAAGTGTAGAGAAAGGATGAATAATATGAAAAAGAAATTATTTTCTATTGTAGCTTGTGGATTATTAGTTTTTGTACTTGCAGGATGTGGTAATAAGAAAGAAGAAGAAAGTAGTAATAATAAAGTTGATACAAAAGAAGAAACATATTCAATTAAGGATAATAAGACATTTTACTTTACTGTAAATGGTAAAACATTCAAAGCAGGAGATAAAATTTCTGATTTAGAAAAAGCAGGATTTAGTTTGAAAGAAAAATCTAAAACTACTACTATTCCTAAAAATAGATATTTACTTGCTCAAGCAGTTGTAGATAAAGATGGAAATGAAGTTTTTAGTGTAATTCCTATAAATATGACTAATGATACTATAAAGGCACAAGATGCTACAATAGGTGGAATTGAAATTGGTAATTATAACACAAGTAAAGTTTCAGAAGCTACTAAAGCATTAAAGTTTGAAGTAGTAGGTGGCTTAAAATTAGGAGATAGTGTTGAAGATATACATAAAGTTTTAGGAGAAGAAGACTTCAAATATGAAAAAGAAGCAACTACTATAGCTGCATATACAACATACAAATATTCAAGTGGATATAAAGGATATGAATTTATAGTAGATGATAGTGGTAAAGTTTCACAAATTCATTGGAATAACTACAGCTATAATGAATAATAAAATATAACTACTAGTATTATACTAGTAGTTTTTTAATATTATTGACAACAATCAGTAATTAAGATATTATATTTAATAATTTTGAGGGGTCATGTATATGGAAATAATTAATTATAAAGACATTAATTTATCTTCAATGAAATCAGCAATTATTCAAGGTACAAAAAGTAGTGTATATATAAATGATAATGAATGTTATAAAATTTTAGATGGATTATATAATGATGAAAAAAAACAACTTTTAAAGAAGTTTTATGATATGGATGGAATTGATATTGAGAATATACTATTTCCTAAAAAGATAATATTAGATAATGAAATGCTAGTAGGGTATACAATGGATTATTTTCCACAATCAATAAATTTAAATGATTATTTTACTAAAAATAGATTTATTGATATTAATGATATTTTTGTAGCAACTAAAAAAGTTTCAAAAATACTTCGTAAGGCACATGAAAATAGAATTATTTTGCAAGATTTTTCATTTGATAATATTTTGATAGATGATAATAAAAATATAAAAATATGTGATATAGATGGTTGTTTTTATAATGAAATTAAGGGACCATGTATATCTATGATTATGCATCATTATTGTAATATATTTCCAGATGACTATTTTATATTAAATGAAAATTTTGATAATCAATCATTATTATTATCAATGCTTTGTATAATTTATCACAAAATGATTTTGAAAATTAATGATTATGATACTTTATCAGATAAAATTAATACATTAAAAAGTATTAGAACAATTGTATCTTCATTATTAAAAAATTCAAAAACTAAAGTTCCTTATTTAGATGAAATTATTAATGATAATGATCATTTTATAATTGATAGAAATAAACAAGTATCTTTTAAAAAAAGATTAATGAGAGATTATAGTATTTATTAATAAATATATAACAAAAAAGATAGATGAGTATAAAATCTATTTTTTTTATGTTATAATTTTACTTGGAAACTATTAAATTTATTTGAAAGGATAAAATATATGCTTAGGTTATTTGATAATGATAAGGAAATAAAATTAGATATAAATACATATTTAACAAAAATATTTCCACTTGAAAATTTTTCTGCTTTTGGATTAATAATGGATGGAATATATTTTAAAACTGGTGAACATGCATTTCAATATTTGAAATTTAAAGATAAAAAAATATGTAATGAAATAATTAATTGTAATGATCCATATAGTGCTAGAGTATTAGGTGGAAAGTATAAAAGTGAAAGAATAAATAACTGGTCAGAAGTTAAATATGAATATTTAGAAAAAATATTTAAATTAAAAATAGAACAAAATGAAATGGTTAAAGAGGCACTACTTGCTACTAAAGATTATCTAATATGTGAATATTGTGTTGATGAAGATACTGAATGGGGATTAGATAAAAATGGTAATGGTGAAAATAAACTTGGTAAAATTTGGATGAAAGTTAGAAATGAAATAAGAAAATAGTTTAATTTATATAAAAGACTTAAAATTAAGTAGATTTATACAAAATTTACCTTTTCTATGCTATAATCAAATTGAGTTTTCTAAAACTTATCTTAATTATATTTCTAGAGGAGGTATTGAATGGAATATAAAGATTTACTTAATTCACATCTAAAGTATGGCACAACAGAAAAAGACATTATTTCAGATAAAGGATTTGAACATATTTTAGAAAATGTCGTGATTGCACCATGGTGGAGACACAATATGTTTGATAGTATTAATTATAGAGTAGAAAAAATTAATGATCAATTATATAATTTTTATAGTGATGATTTATCATTTTCTTATATTGAAATAAGAAATATTGGTGCACCAGCTATAATGGATTATGTTATGGCCTTGGGTGTTACAAAATGTAAGAACTTAGTTTTTGTAGGATCTACAGGTTCTTTAGATGAGAATATTAAAATAGGTGATATTGTTATACCTGAATATTCCATTTGTGGTGATGGCGCTTCTAGGTATTTAAACCCCAACTTAGAAGATGAATTTTTAAAGAAAGAATATCCCTCAAAAGAAATGACTAATAAGTTACTTAGTTTATTAGATAATAAAAAAATTAAATATCATCGTGTGCCGAATTTCAGTGTTGACAATATATTTGCCCAATTTATGCATATTGATAAGATATTAGAATTAGGTTCTAAAACAATTGAAATGGAAACTGCAAATGTATTTAAATGTTGTAAGGTAATGAATATGAATGTAGTGGCAATTTTCTGTGTATCAGATAATACAGTGTTAAATAAATCATTATATAGTGGAAGAACTGATGAAGAAAATGAATATAGGCATAAAGTAAGATATGAAATTTTTCCAAATCTAATTGTTGAATTATTTAAAAAATTAAAGTAGGATTATCCTACTTTTTATGTTACAATTATGTATGAATTTAAATTTGATCCAAATGAATGAAAATAAAACTAATATAAACTGGTTGATTTCAATTTAATTAAGAACATACGAAATCCCTTTATTTATAAGGCTTTTGTTAAAAATAGAACTTGCATATTTTTAATAAAAATTGAAAAAAACACTAATAATTAGTAAAAATATGAAAAAATAAGTGATTTTTTGTTAAGAAGTTGTAAGGTAATTATGACAGTTAAGAACATATAAAGAAGAGGTGAATTTGTATGAATATAAATAGTAAAATTGAAAGTTCGAAAAAGATAAAAGAATTAGATTTAAATAAATTTCCAGAACAGATATTTAAAATCGGAGAAGAAGAAAAGATAAATGATTTTTTGCAAAAAAATCCAGCTGATTTTTATGCGATAAGGGATAAATCAAAAGCTGGTGGA
>JAEETF010000033.1 GCA_016290195.1 Bacilli bacterium
AAATTATATTGTATTAATATATGAATCATATTACTTAATTCTAAATTATATTTTTTAATATCTTTTACCATTTGTTCAGTTAATTTGTTCTTAAAAAAGTTTTTTATTCTTTCAATATCAACTTCTAACATTTGTGTAGATTCTCTTGATAAATATTTATATCCTATTACATAAATATCTTCCCATAAAGAAAATATAGATTGTTCAAATTTAGTTTTAAATCCATACATTTTTAATAACGATTCCATAAAATCATCATTAATAAAACTAATATCATTATTTTTATATAGTCTATTAATAGCAATTATTATATCTTGTATTTCAGGAGTATAATTTATTCTACTAAATATAACTTGTAAATGATCTTTAATTGGATATAATTCTGGTTTAGTTAAATCATCACTTATAATCTCATAATATATTTGTTGAAGTTCTTTTTTTGAATAATAAAAAGTTAAAATTTGCTTAGTTAAATTTAGATTATTTTTTTTATTAAATAATTCTTCTTTAACATTTAAGACATTCAAATATTTATATGCAACATTTCTTAATTCTACGGGATAATTGTTTAAATTATTTATAATGTAATCAATATTATAATTGTTATATCCATTAAAAAGTAAAAGTAAATCCAATATATTAATATATTCTGTTTCTTTTTTTATCTTTTTTGAAGTTTCTAATGGCTTTATAATAGTATCATATAAATTATTATAAATATATTTTTCTAATTTATTTTTTTCTAGTTTAACAAATGAATTTATTTCTGGATAAGTCATATCTATAAAATCATTAAATCTAATAATATTTTTATCACTCAATACAAACTGTTTTGATGTTAAATCATCTAATTCAATAAATTTATTATTATCAAAATTTTTAATTCCATTTAATTCTTCTGGAATACTATTTTTAATATAATTATCTAAAATGTATTTAATATCAATAGACTGAATATATACTTTATCTTTTATAATCAATATCATAAAATCCCTCATTTAAAACAAATAATTACTTAATTAATTATTTTAACACATGTTATAAAATTTTTCATTTAATATTTGTAAATAGATAACAAATTTAATAAAAAAATTCAAGCTTTAATACTTGAATTTTAATTTATTATAATTATTTGTTAGTATATTTTTTTACTGGCGCTACTTTAAATTCATCTAATATATAATTATTTGATAAGAATTTTTCATTTTTATTTATTTCTTCTAATTTAAGATTACCTGATAAAAATTCTGTTCTAGTAGATTTTCTAGCTTCCTCAATTATTCCCTTTGCTTTTTTTAATTCTTCTAATAACTTATCTGCAGATTTGATTGCACTATTTTTCATAAATATTTCCCCCTTTTCATGGAGCTTATACTATCACAAATTAGGTAAAAAGTCAATATTAACTTTAAAAAGTACAATAATTCCATACATTATAATCTTTACAAGTTTATTGTTTTGTGCTATTATATCAATAATTTTGTATAAAGGAGAAGTTTTAATGGAAAATAATTTTGAAGTATTAAATGAAAAAGAAAATAATTATGAAGTTGCTACTGTAAAACAAAAATTTGAATTTATGAGAGTAGACTTTACTGATACTAGTACTATTAATGATTATGGTTTAGATGTAATTCGTGACGTGGAGTCTGTTATTGCTAAAGCAGCAGGTATGGATAATTCTGAAAGTTTGCCAAGTTATGATTTTAAGGAAAAAGTAGATAAATTAACAGATTTTTCTAAAGAACTTGATAAATTGGAAGAAGAAAGAACTACTCCTAAAAAAGGACTTGCAAAATTAATTCATAAATTTAGGAGAACGATTGCCCCAAATTCTGAAAAGGAAATGTCATATTCTGAACAATATAAAAACTATGATGCCAATATTGATGCAATAACTGCTGATATTCAAACTCGTTATGAAGAAGCAAGGAAAGATTTTGTTATGTATGGAGAATTCATTAAACAAATGAAACCATATCTTGAAATTATGGAAAATGTATATGAAGTTGGATGTGCTGATTTAAGCGTAAAAGAAAAAGAAGTAGAATTACTAGAAGAACAATATAAGGAAAATCCTACAAATTTTAAACTACAAAGAGAATCTACACTTAGCCGTTTTGCAGTTGAAGAATTTAAAAATAGACTTGATAATATTTCTAAATTCATTATTTCTATGAATCAAGTTGTGATTGAATGGAATATGAGTCAAATAAATGTTATGAAATATGTTAGAGCATATAAAGATTTTTTATCAGTAAATGCACCTCTTTTAAAAATAAATGGTGCTGCTCTTGTTGGTGCTAAAAAACAGAAAGAAGAAGTAGAACTTATATCATATTTAGTTGATGGCGTTAATAGTGCTCTTGCTGAAGGACCAAAGGAATTAAATTCCGTTATTGAAAAAGTTAATGAAATTGATAAAGAGGGTACATTAAAACTTTCAACATTTAAAACTATTGATGAATATTTAGAAGAAGGTAAGTCTTTATTAAAAAAAGGATCACAAGATAAAATTTCTTTTCGTAAGAAAGAAGCCGAAGCGATTAAAGAACTTACTAGTCGTGTAAAAAGTTTTGGACTTGATATTCAAGAACAAATACTTCTTGATAATATAAAAGATAATGAAAGTATGAAACCAAGACAATTGGTCAAGAAAAATAGATAAATATTTGATTATAAGAAAGTGACATGTTGTCACTTTTTAAATAGAGGTGATTTGATGGCTATTATAGAAGGGGGGTTACCACTTAATGAAACAGGCTTTGTTTTTAGTGGTAATAATGTTATAAATGCTAAAAGAATTATGTTTCCTATGTTTTGGGATACTACAATAAAATATAATGTTCAAATTTATGATGCTAGAGAAATAGGAAATAATTGTTTTCGTGATTATAACTTTTTAAATAGTGTAAATATTGATTCTAATATAGTGCTTATTGATGATCATGCTTTTGAAAATTGTTATAATTTACAAACAATAAATATTCCCAAAAATATTCAATATATTGGATGGCGTGCTTTTCATGATTGTGATAAATTAGAATTAAATTTAAAATCAAGTTTATTTTATTGTCCAGCTGAGATAGAAGATAGTTTTTTAGTAAAAAAAATAATCATTAGAAATAAAGAATATAAAGATTTAGATTATGATAAATTAGCTGAAATTAGAGTATCAGAGTTAATCGCTTTAGCTGAATTTATATGTAAAATGTATAAGACTAATTATTCGCATACTTTAGATGAGGATTTAATAAGTATATCATTAAGTTTATTTTTATTTGTAGATGATCAGAAAAATTTTAAAGAAGAGCTTCGAAAAAATTATGATGCAAGACCTATTTGGAAAGATAAATTTATAAATATTTTATATAAATATTTAAGAAAGAAAAAGAAAATTAGTTATTTTGAGCTAGATATAAATTCTAAAACAAAGATAGAGCAATATATTACTGACTTTTATAATATAAAAGAAGATAAAAAAAAGAATGTTGTAATAAAGGAAAATCCTTTACAAAATATGACAGCAAATGAAGTATATCAAAGACTAGAAAATATAAGTATCAAGAATTTTAATTTAGATGGAGCTAGTTCTATATTAGAGTTTGGTAGTGATTTAGATTATTATTTTGGATATGCTGCAAATATAATTTCCGAAATTATAAGCATGCAAAATAATGATGATAAAAAAACTAATGAATTACTTCTTTCTTTAGAAAGCACAATTGATATAGATACATATAATAGTATTTATAATTATGTAATTTTAAAAGAAGAAAGTATTTTAAAACAAATAAATGAAATAGATAATGTAAATAAAATTCTTAAATGCTATATTTGTAAAGTTAATATTTGTCGTAATAAACTTTTGGAAATAAAAATAGATAATGAATCGTTAAGACAAATATTAAGTGGTAAAATTAGTAGTCTTAATACAACATTACTTGCTGCAACTAATCAAGTTTATTTAATAAATAATTGGTTAACTATTAATAGTAATATGAAAAATAAATTAAATGAACTTAAAAATACGACTTTGCCATTATTAATTATGAATATTAATAAGCAAAATAGTGATGATGAAATAATAATTATTAAAGAAAAAATAGATAAATTAATTAGTAAATTATTTTATGAAGAATTGGATAAAGAAACTAGAAAAATAAAAAAGAAGAAAATTTAAGATATACTTCTTTTTTTATTTGAAAATAAAGGTATTTGTGTTATAATAATGACTAAATTTATAACTAAATAAGGGGAAAATATATGAAAGTAAGTATATTAACGGAAAAAGATATTGATAACTTAAGAATACTTGGACTTCTTCCAAAATTAAATGAAGCAACATTAACTGATTTAGCTATTTTAACAAGTAGTGGTTTGAACAATAAAGATTCAAGTTTTATTTTAAAATCAGACGTATATGATCTAAATTTTGGAATACTTGCAAAATATAATGAAGGTTATGTAAGTCGTTTTATGATAGATAAGCTTGATTATTTAGAACCAGTTGGTGTAATTCCAACTTTAGATAATATTGATAATGAAATTTTTATTGAGGAAGGCGATACCATAGAGTATGGTAGTTATCCTCAAATGACTGAAAGTGAAGAATTGAGTAATTATATTATTGATAAATATTTGAATAAAGAACTTGATAAGACCGGTAAAACATTTTCTTTTAAAAGAACAATAAGTAGTGATTCAAATTATGAATTAGTAGAATATATTTGGAACAATCAAAAATATGTTATTTTCCCTGTTGAAATTATAGATTATAGTAAATCAGAAAGTATTTCAGATGTTAAAGATTTTAAATTTAATAGAGAGGCATCAATTAAATTATCAAATGGTCTTACTTATCATGATGGTGATTTAGTTGTTTTAAAAGTTGAACCTCTTAAATGGACTTTTTTACAAGGTAAATTAGTATCTAGTAAAATTCTTTTTTCATCTGATTCACTTTGGTACACAAATATTGATTTATATTTGAAAGAAATATTTTATCCTGATATGGCAAATATTTCTAGTTCCGGAAAAATATTTTTTGAAAAAAATTGTCCTGATAAAGTAGTAACTAGTGAATTAGTCGAAAGAAAAGAATATGCATATTTAAGTACTTCTAATTATATGACTTTTCAGTATAATCTAAAAAAAATAGAAGAACTTGCTTTTTCTTTTTCACCATATTTAAAGTTAAGTTTTGCTTCTAGTTTTATTGATTTTGAAGGAGATATTAGATTAACATTTGATAATGTTAAGAATATTAAAATGTATAATCATGAAATAGTTATTAATAAAAATATAAATAATCAAATTAAAAGTATTCAAGATGAAGAATTTCAAAATATATTAAAATATTTAAATAAAATAAAAAAATCAGAAATAAAAGAAGATATAAGTAATTTAATATCAAATAAAGAATATGAAGAAAAATATGGAATTATAAAGGGTAATGTATATGCTTATTTGAAAGAAAAATATAATTTTGAATCTGATGAAGAATTATTTAAAGCTTTAGATTTCTTTTATAAAAAATTACCAATTATAAATTTTAAATATAATCAAAGAATTAGTGGGGAAATTTTTAGTTTTTTGTTAAATCTTAATAAAAAATTTGTTTTATCTTCTGATTTAATTAGTGTAGATGATTTATTTGGTAAAGGTAAGTCAGATTATTCTTTTTATTTTGAAACTAGTTTATTTGATTATACAAATAATTTTGGTTCAAACTTTAAAAATTTAAAAAATTTATATATTTATAATATGTATATTAATATGGCAGATGGAAAGCCAATACTTCCTCTTTGGCGAACAATTGGACATATTCGAAATCTTGAAAAAAATGACATTATTAAATATTTTTGTTTTCTATATAAACGAGATACTTATGATGATGCTATTTGTGATGCAATAACTTTCATTAACGATTTTATTAATACCTATGATGGTGAGCAAATATTTGAAAGTTTTAGTTCTATAAAGGGTAAATTAATAATTGCTCGTGGTGACTATTTTAATATTGGTTATGATATTGTAATTGATAAATTAAATAAATTTTATGATTATCGAAGAGGAGAAAAATTTCCTTATCCTAAAGAATATATAATTGATTCTAATAGTGAAAAGGAGTTTATAATTCCAGATTTTACAACTAAACTAATTATTAAGTATGATAATACTGATGATGCATATTATCAAAAGTTTAGACCAATTATTAATTATGATGCCGAACTAAGAGGAATTAAAAGGCTTCATAAATGTTCTATATCTTTATCTGGTATAAATAAGATAACAATATCACCAAGTCTTATATCAATTGATGATAGTATGTTTGCTGAAAAAGTAAGAACTGACAAAAACTTTGAACTTGAATTTGAATCTTCTTTCTTCTTTTTAACTGATTCATCTGATTGTTTAAATTATTATGATTCTACGCAAGATATTATTTTTTCAGATATAAAAAAAATAACTATTTTTAATAAAGAATTTAACAGTGATATTACTTTGAATGATTTATTTGATGTTCAAACTAAAGAAGCAGAATTACTTATTACTTATGTATTAAATAAGTTTGGAAGTAAGTATTCGAATAAATTTTTTCTTCAAAATTCATTATATAATTATAATGAATATTCTAGCAAGAAAAAACTTATTGATCCTCGTAAAAAAATTAAACATGCTTTAGCAAAATTTTTACTTTCTAAATTACCAACACATAAAGCATTTGAATTAATAAAAAATGGTACTATGCATACTATTGAATCATATATTACTGAATTTTATAATGAAAGAAAAGGATTAGTATTAGAAGAAAAGATAGATGATAAAAAAGAAATAACTATTTTAAAAAATAATGAACTTACAGGTAAAACTGTAAAAGAAGTATTTGCACTTTTAGAAAGTGTAAGCTTTCCTAAAATATCTCAAATAGATATTAATACTTTCTTAAATTATGGTAGTTTTTTAGATGATTATTTAGGTTATATTACCAGTGGTTATGTAAGTGCTATTTCAAAAAAAAGTATTAATGATGAACATATTAAAAAACTTAAAAATTATTTAAGTAAAATTAAACTAAATAAGAGTTTTTCTATTAATAATGAATTAATTAAAATGATTGATGATTTTACTACTAATACTTGTTTAAATGTTAGAGAAGAAATGCTTAAGTTAAAAGAATTGAATGAGTTAATGCTTCTATATATCAATAAAATTACAGAATTAATATCTTATTTAGAAACCCTTAAAAATAATAATGATGATTTAACTAATATATTTATTACATCTAAAATAGAAGGATTTGAAACTATTAAAAATACTGTTATAGAAGAATATAAACAAATATCTTTAATGGTAGCAAGTGATTTTAATTTTCAAAATCGTTTAGATATTATTAAGAAAACATATATTCCAAGATTATTTATTAATATTAATTCTAAAGATAATTTAGATAATAAAAAAATAATTAGTGATGCAATTAAAGATATTAATGAAGCATTAGATACTAAAAAAGTTAAGAAAATAAAAAGATAGAAGGTGATAACTATGGCTGATTTTACAATTTTAAGTAGGGATGATTATAAAAAATGCTCTTTTCCTATTAAATGTAAAGCAACCGAGTTTGCTCTTATTTGTGGATGTAAATGTACAGATACAGATCTTACTTTTCGTGATACTTATCATGCAAAATATTGGACTAATGAAGTATATGATCAAAAATTTATGGTTGCAATTGATTCTAAAGATGGGTTATACGACAATGTTTTTTATGATAATGGTACTATTGGTATAAGACCAGCTATATATGTATCTTCTATTCCAAATGAGTTTATTAAACATATTAGAAAGATTAATAATAAAGTAGATTTAGTGGAATTTGGTTTTATGCCTCAAATGGCATGTAATTTGCGTGAACAACATGATTTACATATTACTAGGTTTCATCTTGATTTTTCTAAAAACAAATTTAAGTATTTTTATGAAATAAGTGATTGTCATCACCCATATCCTGCGGAAGTTAATCGTTATATTTCCGAATATATTATGGGTAATAAAAAATATATGTCACATTATCCTCCAAGTAATTTTTATAATTCTTTTAATTTTAAAAAAAGAAATAATGAGACTGTTATTTGTCCATATTCTGAAATTTGGTTTGAAGTAGAACCAATTAGATGGTATTTAAATAAAGAAAAAAATCTTATGGTATCAGAAAAAATTCTATATGCTGGTTATCCATATTATACGAAAAATGCGTTAGACGAAGCAGTAATAGAATTTTTAAATAATGAATTTTATAAATATATTTCTTTTCCATATTTTGAAAAAATAAAAGAAGAATCTAAATATATTAAACCTTATAGTTACAAAGATAAATTATTTTTGGATGTTGATTTTTCTAAAGTAGAAAATATAGGTTATAGAGCTTTTTTTCATTCAGTAGGTGGTAGTGATGTTACTTTACCAGCTACTTTTGATAGTATAAGTACTGATGCTTTTATGGATAGTGTTAAATTTAATTTAATAATTAAAACATCTCTTTTTAGTATATCTAGTATATTTGATGAAAGTATAGAAGCAAATGCTAAATTTAAAAAAATTTTTGATGTTAATTCTCTTACTATTTTTGATACTAAAGATAATATCGATATTAAAATATTTAAAGAAATTAGAAAAAGGGAATTATCTAAAATAATTATTTATATCTTAAGTAAATATAATTTAGAAGGAAATAATATCTTTTTTGATAAATTAATTAATAGTACTCAAAATTTAAATATTGGAAGGCGAGAATTTAAAGAAAATACTATTAAAACAATATATAATTATTTATGTTTTAAAAAGATATATTTAAATAAAAATAGAGTTTTAGAAGAAATTAGTAATTATTTTGAAGATTTTTATAAAGAGTATTATAAAAAAATAGAATTAAAAGAAATAGAAAATAAACCTTTCTTAAAAGAAAATAATTTAAATAAATATGAAATAGAAAAAGTATATGAATTACTTATTAATGAAAAAGTTTTAGAACTAATTAATAATGATTTTGTAACTATTATGGATTATGGTAATAATTTTGATAATTATTTTGATTATATAGCTAATCAGTTTTCTGCTATTTTAAGTAAAGATAGTGAGCAAAGTATTAAAGTAGATAATTTAAAAGGTTTATTTGAAAATTATAGACTTGTTAGTGAAGGAAATATTAATGAAGATTCTTTTAATTATTTATCCGTATATTTAGATGGTAGTATTAAAGAATTAGAAGAAAAAATTAGAAAGATGGAAGAAACTAAAAAATTAAGTGTGCTTTATATGTCTAAATTAAAAGAAATGGTTAATTATTTAAATACTATTGATAATTCAATTATTAAATCTAAAATAGATAGTTTAAATTATTTAAATTTAAATATTTTAAGACAAATTAATCAAATGGATATAATAATGGAAAATAACTTTAATTTATTAATGCAACTTAATAATGTTAGTAAGACTTTACTTCCTAATTTATTACTTGCTTTAAATGATAAAAATAATGAAGCAGATAATTTATTTAAACAAATATTTGATTTACTTAATATTGATAATTCTAAAGTAAAAAAATTAAAGAAAAAATAAAAAAAAGAGTGTATTATGGAATATCCAACTTATAAAAATGAACAATCAAATAGTTGCAAAATCGGTTTTAGACCTATTGATGTATTGAGTGATGAAATTAATGTAGAAGAAATGATATATGAAATAATAGGAAAATTAGTTATACTGGATTCTGATTTGAGTAAAATTTATAAATATAAAAATGGAACTAAAGCAATTAATCAAGCAGTAAATAGAAATATTGAACGTTTTCCTAAAGACTTTTATTTTTAATTGACAAAAGATGAATTTAAAAATTTGAAGTCACAGATTGTGACAGCAAAGATAAGTTCAATGTCCCGAGTAGTGCCATATGTTTTTACAGAGCAAGGTGTTGCTATGCTTGCAACGGTGTTACATACTAGTGTTGCGGCTTTAATGAGCGTAAAGATAATGTGAGCTTTTGTGAAAATGAAAAAATATATATCATGTAATTTGATTGAACAAAACCATATTAACAATTTAGTACTAGAAGATCATGAAAAAATATTAGTTTAGAAAAAACATTTGATAAATTGTGTAACAAAGAAAAAGTAAATGCAATATTTTATGAAAATCAAATATATGATGCATATTCATTATTACTAGATATATTAAATAAGACTAAATAAGAAATAATAATTATTGATAATTATGCAGGAAAAGATATTCTTAAAAAATAAATAATAGAATTATAATTATATCTAAAAATCTTGATAAAATATTAATTAAAAAATATCAAAAACAATATAATAATGTTACATTTATAAACAATGATCCTTTTCATGATAGATTTATTATAATTGATAAAAAATATAATATACGTGTGGTGCATCATTTAACAGTTTAGGTAAAAATGTTTTGCTATTAGTAAAATAGAAGATAAGGAAATCCTTAATGTTTTAATTAATAATATTTTATAAAGTTATAAATAAAATTCTAAAAATATTAATCTTGTTAAATATTAATGCTATTAGACTAATATGCCTTTTATTACTTGCTTTTTTCTTTATTTTAATATAAAATAAACGCTATATTTAAAGAGGGATTGTTATGACTGATGAGTTAAAACTTATTAAAAAATATTATGGGGAAGATACGATGCATTATTGCCGTGATAATTTTGCTACTATCTTAGAAGAACCAGGTAAATTAATTAGTATACTTGAAAGAACTTTTGCTCATGATAAATATTTAATGGATGCTCTATATAATTTTGATGATGAGGATGAGTTTAAAGCATTAATTTATCAATTACATGAATCTAAGAATGTAAAACTTGTTGATAATAATAAAACGCCTTTTGAACTTATGGATGAGGCTGGTTATAATTTATTTGAATGTAAAAGCGAAGAAGATATTCAACTTTTTAAAAAGTATTATGCTAAAGGAGAAGAATTATGTACATTTAAGGGTGGAAGACTTGATGGTTGCATTGTCTTTTTTGCGGTAAAAAAAGATGTGGATAGTATTAAACGAAAAGATTTTAAAGAACCAAAAAGAGAAGATTTATATGGAACTAGTGTAATTAGTATACAATTTTCAAGATATAATTATTATTTGTCCATTAAAAATAGATATAATCATACGGTAGCAAATCCTGATGCCACATTTAGTAATAACTTAGAAAACATTATTCCCGGACTTACTAATGCTTTTCAAAAATATTATCATTTCCAAATTTTTCAAAACGTTAATAATTGTTTTTATGATTTTATGTTAGGTAATGATAATAGATATTATCGCTATATTCACGAAATAAATAATATAACATATTGTGCTAATAACTATATTATTGATAATGGTGAGGTTATTTATGATTATACTGATAAATCACGCTTTTTAATAATTGATTATTTTATTATTGATTTAAAAGAAAAGAAAACATTTACTTATAAAAATGTATTAAAGGAAGATAGTTTTATTTCTTTGATTAAAAATTTTGAAAGAATAGAAATTAAAAATGATAAAGAAAAAGAAATGAAAATAGTAGATATCTATACAACGGGTGATCATATAAGTATTTATATTGATAATGAGTATCATAATATCATTAATATAATTTGTCATGAAACAAAGAGTATTGGTGATGGCTTTTTGAAAAGATGCGATAGTATTGAAAATGTTAATATGCCAAAAGTACAAGTTATTGGGAATTTATTTTTAAATTGTGCAAGAAAGTTAAAAGAAATTAATCTTCCAAGTGTTAGAAAAGTAGGTAATGATTTTATTAGAAATAATACACGTTTAACAGAAATATATTTTCCTAAACTTATGGATGTTGGAGATAATTTCTTAAGTGTGCCAAGTAATATTATAAAAGTTAACCTTCCAAAATTAAAAAGAGTAGGTGAATATTTTTTTAGTCAAAACTGCACAATTAAAAGTATTAATATGCCTGAACTTGAAGTGGTTGGTAATTATTTTTTATATGACAATAATATTTTAACTGAAATATCTTTTCCTAATATAAAAATAATAGGCAGAGATTTTTTAGCTCATAATACAAAAATTAATAAAGTGTTTTTACCTAAGGTAGAGAAAATTGGTAATGCTTTTTTAACAAGTTGTGGTTTAATTAAAGAAATAGATTTCCCTAATTTAAGAGAAGTAGGAGGTTGGTTTTTGGTAAATATTTTGTTTGTTTCTAAGTTAGATTTACCGAATTTAGAAACAGTTGGTAGCTATTTTTTAGAAAATATTGTAACAATTGAACAAGAAAAATTATATTTCCCCAAACTTAAAAATGCTGATGAATATTTCCTTTATCGTTTAAAGGGGAAAATTACTGAAATTGATATGCCTAGTGCTATATCAATTGGTGATTTAGCTTTAGTAGTTTTAAGAACAGTTAAGAAAATTAATCTACCAAATGTTACTTACTTAGGTAAATATTTTCTTCAGATGAATAAATCGGCTGTAGAAATTAATTTAAATTCCTTGACTAGATTAAATGAATTTACATTTTATGAAAATAAATGTGCAACAACAGTAAATATTTCTAATTTAGAAGAAATGGATGCTTCAACGTTTATGTCTAATAATAATATTTATAATGAACTACAAAAAATGTGCCATCAAAATAAACAACTAATAAAAAAGCGAGATGATTTTAATGAATGATTTAAAACTTATTAAAAAATATTATGGTGAAGAAACTATGCATTATTGCCGTGATAATTTTGCTACTATATTAGAAGAACCAGGTAAATTAATTAG
This sequence comes from Bacilli bacterium, assembly GCA_016290195.1. GTDB lineage: Bacteria > Bacillota_I > Bacilli_A > RF39 > UBA660 > UMGS1045. The sequence goes on from JAEETF010000033.1 coordinate 12,838, forward strand.
TATACTTGAAAGAACTTTTGCTCATGATAAATACTTAATACAATGTTTAAACCATGAAGAAGATGAATTTAAAAGTTTTATCTATGAACAAGCATCTTGTAAAAAAATGGAGTTAGTTAGTTCTCCTAAAAATCCATTTGAGCTTATGGATGAAGCTGGATATACTTTATATGAATGTAAATGTGAAGAAGATATTCAAGTTTTTAAAAAATATTATGCTAAAGGTGAAGAACTATGTACTTTTAGAGGTGGAAGACTTGATAGCTGTTATGTTTTTTTCGCTGTTAAAAAGAATGTAAAGGAAATTAAAAGATTTGATAAACCACGAAGAGAAGACGAATATGGTACAAGTGTTATTAGTATACAATTTTCAAGAGGTAGTGTTAATATAGTATCCATGAAAAATAGATATAATCATACAGTAAATAATCCTGATGCAACATTTAGTAATAATTTAGAAAACATTATTCCAGGACTTACTAAAAGTTTTGAAAAATATCTTAATCTTAAGGTAATAAGAAATAGTGATTTTGATTTTGATGAATTTGTTTTAGCTAAAGATAATCGTTTTTATCGTTATAATTGTGAAATTGATAATATATATTATTGTCCTAATAATATTATTATTGATAATTATAGAGTAAAAGAATATTCTAAAAATAATGTGATTATAATGGACTATTATATTTTAGATACAGAAAAGAAAACTCTTACTACCTATGGTGGTCTATCGGATAGTTTTCCAGCAAGTATAGGAAAAATTGATACAGTTAGGGTAGAAATAGATAAAACCACGCATACTAAGAAGGTAATTATAAATGAA
>JAEETF010000034.1 GCA_016290195.1 Bacilli bacterium
TAATTATGAGTAAAAAAGACTTATTAATCTTTTCACTTCTTATAATCATAATATTACTTATTCTTAAGTAATAAAAAAACCTAACTTTGGTAAGTTAGGTATGCCATAGGCAACACTTAACTTGCGCTTTAAGTGTTCCTATTTTTATTTTATACTTTGTAAATTGTTATGTCAATCAATATTGATACAATACTAATTAATTTGATATTTTTATTTATGTAATATTTACTTTTTTTTGTATAAGTGATACAATACCACTCACGGGTGATACTATGAGAATAATTGGGGATGAATTGGTTTCAGTTTCTGATGAAGATATAGTAAATGGTACTATTATGATTCCAAATAATATTAATAAAATTGATTTCTTATGTTTTGTTAATAGTAACATTGAATATATTGATATACCAGATAATATTACTACAATTGAAGGAGAAGCATTTTTATATTGTAATAATTTAAAAACAGTAAGTTTACCTAATAACTTAAAAATAATACCTTCTAATTGTTTTCAAAATTGTTCAAATTTAAATAAAGTTATTTTTGGTGAAAATATAACTGAAATAGGTGATAATGCTTTTTCTGATTGTAAAAAATTAGAAAAAATTTCATTTAATTCAAATTTAATAAAAATAGGAGATAAGGCATTTTATGATTGTTCATCACTTAATATAAAAAAATTACCTAAAAGTTTAGTATCTATTGGAGATTCTGCGTTTAGCTATTGCCATTCTTTAGAAGAAGTAGAATTGCCAAATTCTCTTGAAAAAATAGGTGAATGTTCATTTTTAGGATGTTCTAATTTAAAAAAGGTAAAGTTTAATTCTAATATTAGAAATATAGGATTTAATTCATTTTATGAATGCCCTAATATTGAATTATATTTTAGCTCCAGTTTATTTGATTATACTAATATAAATAATATGAAAAAAGTATTTATAAATAATCAAGAAATTGGACTTGAAGATGATATTAAAAATATTCAAATAAATGAATTAGTAGATAAAATATACAAAACATTAAAAGAAAATAATTGTGTGTATAATTTAGATAAAATTGGATTTAAAAAATTAGCTTTTTCAAATACCAATTTTATGAGTATAATTGAATATTTAATAAATAGTATTAATTATGGAATTTCTAAGTTTTGTCTTGAAGATGAAATTGATAAAATAGTTATTTTATATCCTAAAACTAGGCTATCTAATTTTCCAAATATATCTTTATATAAAACTATACCTTTAGATTTTGCTCCTAAATTTAATTATAAAAACTATATGCATTTAAAAAATATGGACATTTTTAAATACGGAATGAATAGTTCTAAAGTTATAATGGATGTTGCTGGAATATTTGGACTTTTTAAAGATGATAAATATGTATTTAAAAGAATGAAAATATTTTCAAATATAAGTAGTATTGAAAGAAGTATTGATGCTGCTAAACTTAAAGAATTAGAACTTGAATCATATATTGATTATTTTGATTCTGTTTATGAAGAACAATTTATATTAAAAGATAATGTATCTATTCCTGATGAATATAAACTATTTTTAAAAAGAATTTTAAATAAATATGATATTAAAATAATTAATAATTTAAATAAAAGAATTGGAAAACAAATAAGAACGTTTTTTGTTAAAAATTATTTATCAAAGAAAGTAATGAAATATAAACTAAAATCAGATATACCATCTTATACACTTGGTGATATAAAAGATCGCATTTATAATAGCAATATAATTGATATATTAAATGTCTCTACATTAATTCGTTTATTCTATAATAGTAATAAAAAATTTAATCCAGAAGCATTAGAATTTATTATTAAGTCATTTGATATTATCTTACATAATACTAATTTACAAGTTAGAGTCAAAGATATAATTGAAAGATATAATGAGATTAAAAAGTTTTATAATGAAATGGGTAATAGTGATATTAATATCATTGACGTAATGAACTATTTAGATTCATATGCATTTTATAATGTTCAAAGCGATAATGCTGAGTTTTCTATTTTAGCTAAAAATGCTGGTATTTCTAGTCAAATTTATTTTGAAGAGTATCAAAGAATATATAATAGAATGAAAATAAGACAAATGTCTTCTATTCCACGTATTAAAAGAGAAATTAAGATTGACAAATATAATTTATCTGTTGAAATATTAAGAAAAGATGATCCTTTGGTATTGTTTATTGGTGAAGAAAGATATACTAATTGTTGTGAAAAAATAAATGATGTAGGAGAAGAATGTTTAAGACATGCTGCAAGTGAAGGAAGAAGATTGGTAGTTCATATTATGAATGAAGATGGTGATAAAACATTACTTGCACAAAGCTGGGTATGGCGTAATGGTAATTTATTATGTTTCGATAATATTGAAGGAACTAATGCTTTAAAGAAAAATAAAATTTATCAAAAATTAGTTGTTGCCTGTTATAAAATGTTAACAATTGATATGATAGAATATGCAATGCGTAATAATGATAATATTGATGTCGTAACCCTTGGTTCTGGACATTCTGATGTCGATTTAACAGAATTTTTTGGAGAGACAAGAGCATTAATGTATTGCCCTAAAAATTACTTTGGATATTTTGATTCTGATATGGGATATTATTTATACGGTAATTCTAAGGATGTTAATTTGCAGTTACAAGAACCAAAAATCTATCGCGATGAAAGAATAATTAAATATGAAAAAGGTAAACAAATAAAATCTGATACTATTTTCAAACTTAAAAAAATTAAAAATAATCCATTAAGTAATTATTCTAATCTTAAAATGAATAAATATATTAATGTTGTATGTGGTGAAGATTGGTTTATTATTTATAATTCTGGTGAATATAAAGAAATTATAGATTTTGGAATGATAAATCCAACACTAGAAGATGAATATTTAGTTCAATCTGAAGAAATAGAACTTTGTATTAAAACTTTAAAAGAGGATGGATATAAATTAAAATTAGAAGATGATTATATTGAA
>JAEETF010000035.1 GCA_016290195.1 Bacilli bacterium
TAATAAAAAAGACAAAATATGATTATACTTTTATGGATAGTGACAATAATGAACATGCCTTCTTCACTTTGTTTTGAATTTATACCTAATATTGATATAGAAAGACAAAGTAATTCTTGTTTTTGTAACACTCCTAAAAAGGTATTATCTGAAAATAATGGTGATATAAATGTTAACAAATGTAAATATATAAGTTAGAACTTTTAAATAAAGTTAATATATTAAATATTATAAAAAAAAGAATTCAATTTATTTGATTTCTTTTTTTTTTATAAACAATTAATTGCTTATTTTTATCGTCACCATCATACCACCCAACTACAGCATCAATTAAATGATAGCGATAATTTGAGTAGTGAATGCTATCATATGAAATAGGACTTGTTTCTTTAAAGAATTCTTCTAGTAAGTTACAATGACTACCAATTGTTACATTAGTAATAGGTATATTATTATTCTTATTATATTCGTTTATAAAGGCATTAGTACCACGTATAAATGCATCATAAATTTTAGTTTTAGTTTCTAAATCTTTAATAGTATATGATACTTCAGCAGTATTATAAACTGCATATCCATTTTCTTTATTAACATAAATAGTCATTTTAGCAACTATGCAATCATTATATTTAATAACTAAATTTTGACAATTATTTGATACCATACTTGCTTTCATAATACCTGCACCTGCACCTTTAATATGAGCACAGCAATTAACTATTTTTCCTAGTACTAAATTACGACAATCTTGTTTAGGTAACCATTCAAAGATATAAGAGTTTTCTTCTTCTTCTTTTAAATCGTAAGAAGCATCATTAATATCACTGACATTGTTAAATATATTGCGTGTAGCGTTTAAACTTTCATCAATAATTAATTTAGCACTTTCCAGTAAATTATTGCTATCATTATAGTATTTGTATAATAATTTTACTAGTTCTTCATCAGCCTGATCGTATTTAAGATTATTTCGATTAATTAGAAATTTATAGCATGTATCAAGTGTTACTAGTAAGTGACGTTGTGATCCTTTATTGGATGTTGATGTTCTTGAAATATTTGGAAAGTAATTATATATATCGGCAATAAAACCATTTCTATTGTTTTCTACATCAATTAACTCCTCAAAACTATTGATAAAAAATTTAATAAATTCATAGTCAATAGTAAGTCTTGGATTTAAACTTTCAAAATGAGTATGGAGATTATTAAAATGTCTTGGCTTAATTATTTTCTCATTTAAAAATGTACTCATTTTTTGACTTAATACTTTATCATCATCAAAAACACCTAAAATATAACATATTTTTAATAATTCATTAATACTATTACCTGATTCATCATCTAAAGCATTACTTTCTATAATGAGGTTTTTAATATTTTTATTAAAGTGTTTGATAAGTTCTTCTTGTATTTTAATTGGTACTAATTTAAAAAATAAATTATTAAGTAAAAAACGATCTTTTTGATAATACTTTTCAAGTAAAACTGTATAATTAATTAAATTATCAGTATTATTATTTTCAAGAATATTAGTATCTAAATCAATTGTTATGAAGCGGTATAAAGAAGCATTCATTTTATTAAAAATTTTATAAATATCAGTGAGTTCATAATTACCTCTAGTAAGTTTTTCAAAGAAAATATCAGGTAAATTTTCCCAATTCTTAATATTTAAAGATTTACTTATTTTTTTGTAAAAATTTGATATTATATAATTAAAATTATTTGCAAATGTTAAAAAATTACGTTTAAAATTCTCATTACAATTATTTGATATAAAATCAGTGATTCGTTTATCTTGAGGAAAAGAACGACCTATTTTATGTTCAATATCGAATAATACTTTGATCATATCATTTTCATTTTTGTTATCAGATTTTTCGTTTAATTTAATTTTAATTAAATCAATATTATTTGTTTTTATATAGCATGTATTATTTATTATAAAGAACTTAGTAAAGATAGTATTTTGATTCATAGTTTTTTTTGTAAGTAACATACCAAATTCTTCACCTTTAAATCTTCCTATATTAGGAATATTAATAATAGTATTTTTATTAAAAGTATTAGGTAAAATAATTTCTATGTTTTCTGGTATTGTAATTTCGTTTAGATTTTTAGCATCACTAAATACTTGTGAACCAATATATTGAATAGTAGAGGGAAGAGTGACTTCTTCAGCATTTTTAAAAAGTCCATTAATATCATCAAAAATATATGTTATACCTTCACCAAATGTAATTTTTTTAAATGGGATATGACTTTTATAGATTTTATTCATAATACGAAGAGTTACACTTGTACCATAATTGGATGCTAATAAATGAAGTTCATTTAAATTTTCACAACCTAAAAAAGAATGATTTCCAATATGACTAAGTTCTGATAATATACTAATATTTGTTAATTGTTTACAACCTGCAAAGGCATAATCAGCAATTGAATAAATAGGAACTCTTAGTTCATATATGTTTTTAGTTTCTGATGGAACATATATATCAATATAATCAGCTATATAAGTATTTTTTATACTTTTAATAGCTACTTGCAATAAAGTTCCTTCTTTATCTAGAAGCATTTCATTTTTAGAATCAGAACAATATCTTTTGTTTTTTAAATCTACATTAATATATTCAAGATTATCTATTAAAGCAAAGGCTGCATTTCCAATATGTGTTAAAGATGCTGGAATATTTAATTTACTTAATTTAGAACATTTCATTAATGCTTTATTACCAATATAATCAATGTTTTTAGGCAAATTAAAATTTTCTAAATTACGACAGTCGTATAATGCATGATCATCAATCATAGTAATATTATCGTGAATATTTAATGTTTTTAAAGTAAAACAATTTTCAAAAACATATTTAGAAAGAACAGTAACATTTTTAGGAATAGTAATTTCTTCTAAACTTCGACAGTCTTTAAAAGCACCATCAGCAATATATCTAAGACTATCTGGTAAATTAATTCTTTTTAAATTTTGACAGTTTCGAAAAGCATCATAATCAATTTGTCTTAAAGAATTAGGTAAAACTACTTCTTCAATTTCTTTATTATTTTTAAACTGTTCAATACCAATTTCAGTAGTACCTTCAGGAATAATTATTTTACTATACATAAAATCATCCTTTCTATTTCTTTAATACAAGTCTTTGTGATTCTTGCCAGTCTCCATTATATGATCTACCACTTTCAATGGAATAAGCACCAAAATTAATACCATATTGAATACCTATAATAGGATGTTTATCATCAGTTAGGAAACTTTTTAAACCATTTCTTGCTGCTCCAATTGATATATTTTTAATAGGACATTTAAGATTGTTTTGATTATAAGTATCCATAAAGGCTTTAGTACCTCTCATAAAAGCATTATAAATTTTTTCTAAATCTGTATAATCAATTCTTAAAGATACTTCAACATTATTAAAGACGGCATATCTTTCATCTCTATTCAAACAAAGAGTAGCTTTAGCAACTATCATATTATTACCATCTAAAATAACAAGGTTTTGACAATTATCAAGAATCATACTAGCACGCATAATACCTTGTCCAACACCTGAGACATGAGCACAGCAATTACATAATTTACCTAAAATAAGATTTCGATAATCTTGTTTAGGAAGCCATCCATAAGTAAATTCTTCCTTTTTTTCTTCTATTAAATCTTTTTCAGGATTATTATCATAAATAGGTAATTTATCTTCATCATAATTTATCTTTGTAAAAATATTACGAGGTGCTTTAAGTGATTCTTGATATATTTTTACAGCATTATCCCAGCTTTCCTTACTATCATACCAGCAGTTTATAATATAATATAGGTCTTCTAAGTTTTTTGGAATTGGACCAAATTTATTATTAGATAAATAATCAATACATTTTTTTATAGTTACTTTAAGATGTCTTTGACGACCTTTATTAGATGTACTTGTATGAGAAATATCTTCAAAATTCTCATAAATTCTTTTTATAATACCAGAATTTGTTTTTTCAGTATTCATTAGTTCTTCAAAGTTATCTATAAAGAACTGAGCAAACTCTGGTTTAAAAGTAATATTTATTTCCGAAAATTCAAAAAATCTATGAATATTATCACCAACAATATAATTAGAATTTATATTTCCGTTTGGAAGTTTTTCCATAAACATTTTTTCAGATATAAAGGTTCTAACTTTTTGTCTTAATATGTTATTATCACTAAAAGCACCAATAGTAATAAGAAAATTAACTAAGTCATTTAAATTAACTCGTGATGTATTTTGATTTTCAAATACTTTACTTAATATTAATAAGCGTTTTAAATTCGCATCATAATATTTAAATAAACATTCATTATTTTCAATCATCATAATATCTTTATTAAGCAAAAAAATATCTTTGACATCATATTTTTGAATATAATCTCTAATAGCAAGTACTCTTTCAAAAGCATTATTTCTAATTATTTTTTTGGACTTATCATTAAAATTAGTAAAAAGCATACTTTTTTCTAAAATATTTAAAAGTGTTTTGTCATTCATTTTTAAATTTTCTAATATTACATTATAATTAGACTTATATATCTCTTTAAATATACAGCCATCATAAATAGGTTTATATGTAATATGATGTTTAATTAATTCTTTTAATATAATATATAGCGATATAGTATCATCCCATATGGCATCAATATTTTTAACATATTTGGATAAATTATCTTTTGTAAAATAAAGCGTTTTATTATCTTCAAAAATATATACTAAATCATTATTAAGTTTAATAATTCGATAATTATGATCTAAATAATGGTTTTTCATATAATCAAATTCACTTGCTTTAAATGAATAACCAAATTCAAAATTTAGAATGGTTTCATTATCAAAAGAACATCTATCGATATCAGAAACATTATTAGGAATAAAAATGCTTTTTAATTTTTTAAAAGAGTTAAATGCAAGTCCATTAATGTTATATCTACCTGAATGTGGTAAAAAGACTTTTTCAAAGTTAAAATGATCATGCATAAACTGTGTTATATATGATACTTCACTATATTTAGGAAGAATATATAATTCCGTAAATGGAAAAGTACATTTTTTTTCTTTTTTAATATTTTCATCTACATAATGTCTGCCATCATCAAAAACAGCAAGTGAAACGGCTGTAAATATAGGAATTACTTCAATAAATAATTTTTTAAGATTAGAACATTTATCAAATGCTGTATATTCAATACTATTCGTGCATGATGGAATATGAAGTTCTTCTAGATTTTTAGCTCCTGAAAAAGCATATCTTTTAATGCTTGAAATGGGATTTACATAGTCATCTTTGTAGCAAAAAGGAACAATGGAATAGCTTTTGTCTTTTAGACCAGCAGCATATAAAACTATTGTGTTAGCAAGTTTGTTTTCAATAAGTATTTTATGATCAGGTGTATAAAATATCTTATTAAATGGAGATACTTCAATATACTCAAGACTATCCATATATGCAAAAGACTTTTTACCAATTTTTTTTAAACATCTTGGTATAGTAATTCTTTTTAATTTTTTACAATTTTGAAAAGCTCCACTACCAATAACCTCTATATTATCATTAAAATTTATTTCTTCTTAGTAAGTACAGTTCATAAAAGTATTAATTTTAATTACATCAATTTGACCAAGAATTACTTTTTTTAAAGATGTACAATTACTAAAAGCTTCAGCTCCAATATCAGAAATATTTTCTAAATTAATTTCTTTAAGCCTTTTACATCCAGAAAAAGCATATGTTCCAATTTTATTTACACCATCTATATTTAGTTTAACTAAGTTTTTGCATCCTCTAAAACATGCTGAGGGAATAACAAAAGTTTTAACCTTTAAATCTGTAAGTGATAAACAATTTTCAAAAGCTCTTTCATTTAAATTACTAATAAATGATGGTATTTCTTTAAGACTAATACAATTTCGAAAAGTACGTTTACCAATAGAAAGGGTAGTTCCATCATAAATAATATTTTCTAGTTTTAAACAACCATCAAAAAGACCATTAGGTAGCTTTGCCGTATTTACATTTATATTAATATTATTAAGGTTTCGACAATTATGAAAACAATATTTACCAAATTGGAAAACTTTTTGAGGGAAATGTTCTAATTTATAACAATCATCAAAACAACGATCACCAAGCGTATCAATAATATCACTAAGAATAATATCTAAACTTTTGCAACCTTTAAAAAAAGCATAGGGTAAAGAAGTAATATTCTTTGGTAATATTACTTTTTTTAATTTTTTACAATTTAAAAATAATTCTTCTGGTAATTCTTGTATTGTATCAGGTAAAATAACTTCTTCAAGATTTTCACAACCTGAAAAAACAGCTCTTCCAAGTTTTTTAATGCTATTTGGTAGTATTATTTTTATTAATCTCTTGCAATCAGCAAAAGCTCTAGTACTAATCTCTTCTGTTCCTTCAGGAATAGCTATTTCTGTTAAATTTGTGCAACCACTAAAAGCAAATTCATCAATTTTAATAAGATTTTTAGGAAGAATAACTTCTTTTAAATTTGAACATCCATTAAATGTAGCTTTAGAAATAATACTTATATTATCATCTATTTTGATAGAATCTATTTGATTATTTTTTATAAATTGAAATGGATTTGTACTATTAATGTTCATTGCAATTTTCCTCCCTTTTTTATTAGTTTGTTATTATAGCATATATCCTATAAAAATCAATAAAAGATGGATTTTTTTATTGATAAAGTAGATGTCATATGTTATCATAGATGACTATAAGGAGAGATACTATGCATGGTAAACTTGAAAAGCCTATTGTCATTATAATGTGTCACAATAAAAAGGTAATTGCGGAAGATGAAGATTGTAACAAAGAATATGACTTAAAGCCTGGTGTAATGCTTCAAGAAGGCCATTATGGTTTTGTCTTAGTGATTGAGAAAAATGGTAAACAATTTGAAAAATTTTTTCCAACTATTTCTAATTTAGTAGCAATAAATTTTGAACATAATAGATTGAATATTTATGAAGATGGAGATAGATTTAAATGGGAATTTGATAAATATGGTAATGTACTTAGATTACCATTCAATCAAACGATAAAACTAGATAACCAAAAGAAAGAAGAAATAATTACTATATATTTGTATAATGATTTATCTTGTTCAATAGTTGAAGTGGGTCAAAAAGAATATCCTATTGATATTGGTGTAATGTTTGCTGATGGGTATCGATTAATAAAATTAAAATATGATAATGAGGAAAAAACTATTTTAACTGATGAATGTATTGAAGCAATTGGATTAAGTCCAACTGGAAATTTTGTTCATATATATGAGAAAGGTCGAATAGGACCATCAAAATATATTACTAAGGATGGAAATATTTTAAATTCTTTTGATGATGATTTACAGCAAATATATTCTTGGAAAATGAATGGTTTGCAAAAAAGAAGATAGAAAGGTGTATGAGATATGCATTTTTGGAAATTTATTCGTAATAATGAAAATGAAAATCAAAATCAACAATCAAATAATAATGATTCAATGACTGATTCAAGTACTGAGTCAAATAATGATTCCCAAGATGATAATCAAAATAGTCAACAATCACAAAGTAATGATTCAAATGATGACAATCAATTGAGTAATTCAAACAGTGGGTCAAATGGTGATTCCCAAGATGATAATCAAAATAGTCAACAATCACAAAGTAATGATTCGAATGATGACAATCAATTGAGTAATTCAAACAGTTGGTCAAATGGTGATTCCCAAGATGATAATCAAAATAGTCAACAATCACACAGTAATGATTCAAATGATGATAATCAATTGAGTACTTCAAACAGTGGGTCAAATGGTGATTCTCAAGATGCTAATCA
>JAEETF010000003.1 GCA_016290195.1 Bacilli bacterium
ATATTAATTAGAAATAATCCATTTATAGTTAATATATAAAATAAATTAAGGGGGTTAGAATATGACAAGAAAAGAACAAATTAAAAGATTAAAGGAATACAAATATTATGTATTATCTTTAATAAATGAACAAGAAGAAAATAAAAATGAAAAAAATAAACAAAAAGAAAAACAAAAAGTTCTTGTGCTTACTAAAAATTTTTATGGGAGAAATTTAAAAGTAGGTTATGAAAATAACTAATGTCAAATTGTGTAAATATAATTTTTACAAAGTATACTATATTTGATATTATTATAATAGGAGGAAATGTAGTATGAATCAAGAATATTATTATAGATTAAAAAAAGCAGGTAATGATTATTTTGTAGGATTTATGACTGAATTAAAAAAACAAAATCCTGATGTTGATATTAAGGGTGTTCTAATTTCTAAAAAAGATGGACAAAAAATATATTTAATTGTAACTCCACAGCCAATCGAGAATTTACAACCAACAATTGGATATTTTGGTAATGCCTTAAATAGAACTATTATTCCTGAAACAAGTGAAGAATATAATTCAGATTTAGAAGGAGATTATTTACACTTTAATGTTAGTGAAAAAATGGGTAGTGACTTTTGTAAACAATTAAATGAATTAAATCCAAATGCAGGAATTACTTATGAATATGATAAAGAACAAAAAATAGGTACTATAAAAAGCTCTATAGCTTTGGATGAAATTAATTTTCCAGAAGGATATTATGGTGGTATAGGAATAAATGAAAAGGGAAATGTCGGTTATTTAAATGATAGAATTACTAATTATTCAGTTATTTTAGATAAAAATTATGAATATAAAAGTGTACCTAAAGCACAAAAATATTTTGCTTCAAAAACAAAAACTAATGTTGCATTAAAAACAATTGAAGAACCAGTAGAAACTGAGGTAGAAACAAATAAAGAAGAAAAAAATGAAAAAGATTATTTAAGACTTATTGCTGCTCAAAATGAAAGTGAAAGAACATTAAAAATAGTTAAAACTGGAAATACTATTAATGAAGAGAGAAGAAGAAAAATACATTCAGCTATTTTATCAGGAGTCTTTATGGCTGGTATGGTAGCAGCTGTTCATTTTTCAGGTTTTGATGTAGATGATGCCATTAGAATGGAAATTGAAGCAATTAATTCAATGGATGCTTTAAAAGAATATTTAGGTATGATTACTCCTGCAATGTGGGCTACGGCAGCTGGTACAGTTATAAATATAATTAATTTTATTAATCATCGAAGACGAGAAAGAAATGCTACTATTGAGCTTGAGGATATGCGAAGATATGCACCAGAGAATCTTCAAGATGTAGTTGAAAGACAAGCAAGGAATAAATAAGGAGGAATATTATGTTTGATAAAGAAGGAACAATAATATTATCAGATAATAATGAATATGCAATTGTTGATCAGTTTAATGATAATGGAAATAATTATATATATTTAGTAGATATTAATAATAATGAAAATGTTATTTTTGGGAAATTAAATAATGATGAAATAACTAAAATTACTGATGTTGATGAACTTGAAAATGTAATTAAACTTATTAATGCTCATTTAAATAATTAACAAAAGCTATCAATTTGATAGCTTTTATTTTAAAGAATAGTGGTAATATGATGAATAATGAATTTGAAGATAGTTTAAATTCATATCCAATTGAACTTATAAATTTCAAACTTAATACTAAATCAAAATAGAAAGGTGATGTTTTATGATTTTAGAGGAATATAGAGAAAAATATTTATTATCAAAAATTAAATTGAATAATTTTTGGAATATAATGAATAGTACTTTAAAAGAAAATAATATATTAATTAAAGAATTATTTAATTATTCTGATATTAAAGAAAATAAAGTAAAGTTTAATAATTATGAAGTTTTATTGTATAAAGAATTAATAAGTAATTTGTTAGATATAGTATATTTAGATTTTACTATATTAAATAAAATCTTAAATAATAAAAATGGAAATAATATTATAGAAATGTATAATAATATTCCTAATGATATTAAAGATATATTAAGATTAAAGAATTCAAATATAGAAGATATTATTAAATTATATAACAATATGGATAATTATGAATTAGATACAAGCTTATTTAGTTTAGAAGATTATTGTATTAATCTGAATGATATACTTGAAATGTTCTTTGAAACTGATAAGTGGTATAGAGAAAGAGAAAAATACTTAAATAGAGAAGAAGGTAAATTAGAATATAATATTTATTTAAAATATGCAAATGTTGATAAATAAAAAGTATACATAATTATACTTTTTTTTCATACATTCTAATAGAGGTGAATTATGAAGAAAGTTTTAATAGTATTATGTAGTTTTTTATTTATTAGTTCTATAAAAGCTGAAGAATTATCTTTTGCTGATAAAGCTAAAAGTGCGATTTTAATGGAAGCATCAACAGGAGAAATAATATTTGAAAAAAATAGTCATGAAAGATTAGAACCTGCTTCTATGACTAAAATGATGTCTATGCTTTTAATAGTAGAAAGTATTGATAAAGGAATTATTAATTGGGATGATATTGTTACAGTCTCTGAAAATGCATCAAGTATGGGAGGTTCACAAATACTTCTTGAAACTGGAGAGAAGATGAGTGTTAGCGATTTATTTAAAGGAATTGCTGTGGCAAGTGGTAATGATGCTGTTGTAGCTATGGCTGAAAAAATAGCCGGTTCTGAAGAAGCTTTTGTAAATATGATGAATAAACGTGCTAAAGAATTAGGACTTAAAGATACAAATTTTAAAAATCCTCATGGACTTGATATTGCCAATCATTATTCAAGTGCATATGATATGTCAATAATTGCTAAAGAACTTGTAAAGCATGAAGAAATATTTAAATATACTTCTATTTATGAAGATTATTTAAGGCAAAATACTGATAGGCAGTTATGGCTTGTTAATACAAATAAATTAGTTAGATTTTATGATGGTGTAGATGGTTTAAAAACAGGATATACTACTGATGCTGGATATTGTTTAACTGCAACAGCAAAGAAAAATGGTATGCGTATAATTGCAGTTGTTATGGGAGAACCAGATAGCAAAATAAGAAATGCTGAAGTAACAGAAATGCTTGATTATGCATTTGCTCAATATGAACTTGAAAAAGTATTATCAACAGATAGTGTACTTGGAAAACAAAAAGTAGAAAAAGGAAGTCCTGAATTTGCTACCTTAATACCAACTACTAATATTAATTTATTAAATAAAAAAACAGAAGAAAAGAAAAATGTGACTTATGAATTACATATTGATAAAATAAAAGCACCTGTAAAAGCAGGTGATATAGTTGGTAATGTAGAAATAAAAGATGGAGATAAAATAATAAGTAAAATAGATGTGACAATAAAAGAGGATATTAAAAAAAATAATTTTATTTCTTTAATATATAAAAATTTAATAGAAATGATAAATGGTGATTTTAATTAAAAAATTATGATATAATACTATAGAGGGTAGTATTATGAAGAAAAAAGTAAGAGAAATTAAAATTCATTTAAATAATAATGAAGATGTATATAATAAATTTAATAATGATATTTTATCACTTGATCTTGGTACATATATCTATGAACAATATATTTTATTAGCTGAACCAGCAGATGTTAAATTAAAGATTTCTAGTGATGAAGAAATGAATAATGAATATAAGATTAAATTAAAAAATATGATTCAAAATTATTTTGATACTAATTTAAAAGAGCTATCTCGTGTGCATAGAGTACAAAGTGCTAAAAATATATTGTTATCAGTAATTGGTATATGTCTTGTTTTAATTGCTCATTTTTTAAATTTTTATAATGATTTTATTATTTCAGAAGTAATATTAGTAGCTGGTTGGGTTTCTCTTTGGGAAGTTTTTGATAATATTATGTTTAAAGAATCAAAATGGCAAATAAAATATAATGTATTTAAAAGATTATGTAAAAGTGAATTTGAATTTATTGATAAAAAATAGAGGTGGTAGAAATATATGAAAAAAGCAATTATTTTATTAGTAATATTAAATATTATACTTGTTGGAATACTTATATATGTTGATAATACTAAAGAAAATGGTAGTAGTGCAGATCCAGTATCTAAAGAAGAAAATGATTTTACAAAATATGATGGTTATATTGAATCAAAACTAGATAGATATAAAGATTATTATAAAAAAAATAGTAATAATGATATTACTATGGAAGAAACAATTAAACTTGTTAATAATGATGTAGATAAATTAGAGGGATTAGAGTATAAAAATTATCTTGTTAAATTAATTGATAGTAAATATTATATATCAGATAATCTTTTAAGATATGTTGATTATTATGACAATAAATCAAAAAATATTGATGAAGTTATTACTAATGTTAATAGTAATATAGATTATGAGTTTTATACGCATACTCAAAAGGCGGATTTAAAAAAAGGTAATTTAATTTTAGTAAATAAGTTTTACTATTTAGATAAGAATTATGAACCAGAAGATTTAGTTCCTATAGATTCAGCTTATACTATGGGTGGAGGATATTTAACTGAAGACACATGGAAAGCTTTTAAAGAAATGGCTGATGTTGCTTATAAAGAAGGAATAGATTTATACTCTGTTTCTCCATACCGTAGTTATAACACTCAAGATGGATTATATGAAAGATATGCAGCTCGTGATGGTTATGAAGAAGCTGATACATATTCAGCTAGACCAGGATATTCTGAACATCAAACAGGTCTTGCTGTTGATATTAATTCTACAGATGATTCATTTGCATATACTGAAGAAGCAAAATGGCTTAAAAAGAATGCTTATAAATATGGATTTATTTTAAGATATCCTGAAGGTAAAGAATATATTACTGGATATCAGTTTGAACCATGGCATTTTAGATATGTAGGTAAAGATGTTGCTAAAAAGATTTATGATGAAGATTTAACTTTTGAAGAATATTATGCTTATTATGTAAATTAATTATAAATTTTGTTCTAATAATTTAAGAATAATATCTTTTTCAGAATCATTTGCTTTATTCCAAATGATTTCAAAAAAAACACCTAAACCAGGAAGAGTAATTTCTTCCTTTTCTTTTATAGATGAAATAATAGCTTCCTTTATTTCATCTTTTTTTGCTCCTTTAAAATTATTTTTTATATGTTTTCTAATATTTGTATTCATATATACCTCCTAATATTATAATGAAAAAAAACTAAAGAATTATTCAAATTTATATTTATTTATTATATAATAGATATTGGTGATAATGATGAATGAACAAATAATAAAAGAACTTAGTGTTAGTTTAAATATTGATGAAAAAAAATTAGTAGCAACACTTAATCTATTACAAGAAGGAAATACAATACCATTTATTGCTAGATATCGTAAAGAAGTAACTGGTAATTTAGATGAAGATCAAATTAAAAAAATTAATGAAGTATATGAATATCAAGTTAATTTATTAAAAAGAAAAGAAGATGTTATAAGACTTATTGATGAAAAAGGATTATTAACAGATGAATTAAAAGATAAAATATTAAAAGCTGAAAAACTTGTAGAAGTAGAAGATTTATATAGACCATATAAAGAAAAGAAAAAAACTAAAGCAACAGATGCGATTGCTAATGGACTTGAACCACTTGCTAAACAAATACTTGCTTTTCCAGTTAATGGTTCTTTTGAAGAATTAACTAAAAAATATATTACTGATAAAGTTAAAACTATGGAAGAAGCACTTACTGGAGCTGGTTATATTATTGCTGAATGGGTAAGTGATAATGCTTATTATCGTAAATGGATTAGAAGTTTTGTATATCATAATGGTATTATTAAATCTACAGTAAAGAAAAATGCTGAAGATGAGGGTAAAATTTATGAAATGTATTATGCTTATAATGAGCCAGTAAAATATATAAAATCACATCGTGTACTTGCAATTAATCGTGGCGAAAATGAAAAAGTATTAACTGTAGGTATTGATGTAGAAAAAGATAAAATATTAGAATTCTTATATAGCAAAATGATAAAAAATGAAAAATCATTTGTTACTAATTTAGTAAAAGAAGCAATTGATGATAGTTATAAAAGATTAATATTTCCATCAATTGAAAGAGAAATTAGAACTGATTTAACTGAAAAAGCTGATGAAGTAGCTATTGATAATTTTGGTAAGAACTTAGAAGCACTTTTACTTACACCACCTATGAAAGAAAAAATAGTTCTTGCATTTGATCCAGGATATGTAAATGGTTGTAAACTTGCAGTTATTGATAAAACTGGTAAATACTTATTTTCAACAGTAATTAAACCTTTTGCTAGTAGTGATAAATCACTTGAACAAAGTAAAACAGTATTAATTAATTTAATTAATAAATATAATATTGATATTATTGCTATTGGAAATGGTACAGCATCTCGTGAAAGTGAAAAATTATGTGCCGAATTAATAAAAGATAATAATTTAAAATGTAAATATGTTATTGTTTCAGAAGCAGGAGCATCAATATATAGTACTGAAAAAGTAGCTAGTGATGAATTTCCAGATTTATCACCAAATGAAAGAAGTGCTGTTAGTATTGGTAGAAGACTTCAAGATCCACTTTCTGAACTTGTTAAAATACCTCCAGAAGGTATAGGAGTTGGTTTATATCAACATGATGTTGCTCAAAATAGATTAAAGGAAAGTTTAGATTTTGTTGTATCTAAAGCAGTTAATAGTGTAGGTGTTAATATTAATACAGCATCTCCATCACTTTTAAAATATGTATCAGGTATTAATAAAAAGAATATTGATAAAATTATTGAATATAGAAATTCTAATGGTAAAATTAAATCACGTGATGAAATTAAAAAGAAAAAAATTCTTACTGATAAAACATATGAACAAGCAATTGGTTTTCTTAGAATACTTGAAGGAGAAAATATACTTGATAGTACAGCTATTCACCCTGAAAGTTATGATATAGTAACTAAATTATTAGACCAAATTGGTGTAACATTAAATGATGTTGGAACAGAAAATTTAATTACTAAATTAGATGCTTTAGATTTAGAAAAAGAAGCTGAATTACTTGGAACAGATATATATACTTTAGAAGATGTAGTAGCTTCTCTTAAAAAACCAAATAGAGATCCAAGAGATTCATATCCACAACCAATACTTAAAAGTGATGTTTTAAATATTGATGATTTGGAAGTTGGAATGAAATTACAAGGAACAGTTCGTAATGTTGTTGATTTTGGAGCATTTATTGATATTGGACTTCATAATGATGGACTTGCTCATATATCTAAACTTACGGATAAATATATAAAACATCCTAGTGAAGTAGTTAAAGTAGGAGATATAGTAGATTGTTATGTAATTGATATTTCTAAAGAAAAAGAAAAAGTATCACTTTCATTAATTGAAGAAAAAAAATAAAAGCTATAGATTATCTATAGCTTCTTTTATTACATTTATGGAATGATTAAATTTTTCTTGTTCATCAAATGTTAATGATAATTTAGCAATTCCCTTAATGCCATTTTTATTTAAAATGGCAGGTTGTCCAATAAATATTCCACTTTCTTGGTGAAATGTAGATACAGTGATAATACTACACTCATTATTTAAAATTGCATTTGTAATTCTTGTTAAACACATACCAATACCATAGTAGGTTGCACCTTTTCTTTCAATGATTTCATATGCAGCATCACGAACACTTACATGTATTTTTTCTAAGATGTCATCAGTTAAATAATTTCTAAGAGGTTCTGGTCCAACAGTAGCACAATTCCAAGGAACAAATTCAGAATCGCCATGTTCTCCAACTACGTAGGCATGAATATTTTTAGGATTAACATGTAATTCTTCACCAAGCATATATCTAAGTCTAGCTGTATCTAAACTTGTACCTGAACCAATAATTTGATTAGTAGGTAATCCAGAATATTTCCAAGTTAAATATGTCATAACATCTAGAGGATTAGTTGCAACTAAGAATATACCATTAAATCCATTTTTCATAACTTCAGTTACAATACTTTTAAATATTTTACTATTTTTATTTATTAAATCCATTCTAGTTTCACCTGGATTTTGATTAGCTCCAGCAGCAATACATATTATAGTAGCATCTTTACAATCACTATAATTACCAGCTTTTATTTTTATTTTAGAAGGTCCAAAAGGAAGACAGTGATTTAAATCCATAGCTTCACCTTCTATTTTTTTCTCATTTAAATCAATTAAAACTAATTCTTGTACTTTAGTATTTTGATTAAGTAAGCAGTAGGCATAACTCATACCAACATTACCACAACCAATAATTACAATTTTATTTGTCATATTATCACTCCTATAATTAGTATAACAAAAAAGCCCTAATTAGAAAAAAGGACTTTTTCAGATCTATATTGTTTAATAATAATTGATAATACAATACCGATAAATATAATTGTTGATATAAACATAATAATTAATTTTATAATATCTAAATTACCACTACTTATTTCATCAAATAGAAGTGAAAAATTAATAAATGGTACAGCAGCTAAAAGATAAGTAGAACTGATATCCATCATAGTAACTAACATACCAGGCATAACTGCAATAAATGTAATTGGCGTAAGAGCACTTTGAGCTTCTTTATAAGTTTTAGATTTACTTGCAAGAGCAATAGATAGACCACTAACAAGAAGTGAAAATCCAAGAGCAACTATAATACTAAATATAATAGTTGGAATACTAAGTGAAAGATCAAATGCTTTTACAATATCAAAATTTTTATTAGCAATAATTAATGATACATCAGCTACAATAATACTAATTATTCCTGTAACAAAAGATGAAAGTGCAGTAGCAAAGAATTTACCTAAAATTAAATCTTTACTTTTAATTGGAAAAGTAAGAAGTGTTTCTAGTGTACCTCTTTCTTTTTCTCCAGCAGTAGAATCAATAGCTGGATATATAGCTGACATTGCCATAGCCATTAATACAAATGAAAAAGCATAATTAAGCAAATATTTTTGAATAAAATTATCTTTATCAATTAATTTGTTTTCTACATTAATAAGTGTAAATACTTCTTCAGAATTAATATTTTTATTTTCTAAATATTCTTTTTGTAATATTTCTTTATAAGCATTGAAATAAGGATTAATTAATGAAAGAGAGTATGTAGATGTATCATTATTATAACCATTAAGAATATAAGTATTATTTTCTTTAGTTACATATAAATCAATAACTCCATTTTCATAATCAGTTTTTAAAGTTTCTTTATCTTTAATAATATAATCTATTTGAAATTTTTGAGCTAATTCTTTTTCGGTTTCATTTAATTCATAATCAAAACCGATTTTATTATAATCTTTTATTGGCTTATTAGCTGTTGAATTAAATAAAGCTGTCATACCAATAATTATAATAGGTATTAATATAGGTGCTAGAAGCATCATCATAAGAGATTTTTTATCACGAAATAATTCTCTTAATTCTTTTTTCAAAATATTAATCATTAGAAACACCTCCTATAAGACTAAAGAAAGCATCACGAAGATTAGTAGTTTTAGTTTCTTTTTCTATCTTTTCAGCAGTTCCTTCTTTAATAATTACACCTTTATTAATTAATATAGCACGATCACAAATGTTTTCAGCTTCTTCCATATAATGAGTAGAATAAAGAATAGTTTTTCCATTTGCTTTTTCTTCTTTAATAAAATCTAATATTACTTGACTAGATATAATATCAAGACCACTTGTTGCTTCATCTAAAATATAATATTTAGGATTATGTATTAAACATCTAGCAATATTTACTCTTTGAGTTTGACCAGTAGATAAATTACCAATACGTGTATGCATAAATTCAGTCATATTTAATCTTTTGCTTATTTTTTCAATTCTTTTTTCAATAGTATCTTTATCAACTTCATATATTTCACCACACATTGTTAAAAGTTCATATGCTGAAATAGTATTATATATTTTAGTATTACCTGAAAGATAAGCAATTTGTTTTTTTATTTCAATTTGATTTTTTTGATAATCTAAATTATCAAAATTAACACTACCACTAGTTGGTTCAAGTATTCCAGCTATAATGCGAAGTAGAGTAGTTTTACCAGCACCATTAGGGCCTAATATTCCAAGTATTTCACCATCATTTGCTTTAAAACTAATATCATTATCAGCAAAGAATTCTTCAGTTTTAGTTTTAGATATTTGTTTAATAAATTTTTTCTTTATGTTTTTAACTTCTATCATATTATTCTCCTTTATAAAAATATTATAGCACAATAACAATAAAAAAACTTCACAAAGTGAAGTTAATATTCGATGGTGTCCTCTTGGGGGCTCGAACCCCAGACCCACTGATTAAGAGTCAGTTGCTCTACCAACTGAGCTAAGAAGACAAGTACGAATTAATTATAACATAAAATAAAATAAAGTAAAGCATTTTAGAAAAAAAATAAGAATTGACTTACGAAAATATGTTCGGTATAATAAATAAGGAAGGTGATAAAATGAATCTAAGTGATATAAAAGGATTAGGAAATGTAGGTATTTCACATTTAAAAAAACTTGGAATAGAATCACCAAAAGATTTAATTGAATTTTCTCCATTTAGATATGATTTTATTAAAAGAAGTAATATTTATGAATTAAAACAAGATGATAAAATAATAATTGATGGAGTAGTAGAAAATATACCAAATATTTATTTCTTTAATCGTAAAATGGATAAAATGACATTCAAAATAAATACTGGAGAAAAACTATTAACAGTTACTATTTTTAATAGAAGATTTTTAAAAGATAAAATAATAATAGGAAGAATAATTACTATTATAGGTAAATATGATAAAGAACATAATACTATAGTTGCAAATGATATTAGATTTGAAAAATTAGGAAATAGTTTAAAAATAGAACCAGTTTATCATACTACTGCTGGTATAAGTAATAAAAAAATAGAAAATTATATTAATAGTATAATTGATAGTAATATTGAAATAAAAAATAATATACCTAATTATTTTATAAATAAATATAAATTTATAGATAAAAAAGAAGCTATTAAATATTTACATAAACCATTAGATTTAAAAGTACTTAATAGATGTATTCTTGAATTAAAATATGAGGAATTATTTTTATTTATGTCTAAAATGTATTACTTAAAAACAAGAAAGAAAAAAATAGATGGTATTGAAAGAAAAATAGATTATTCTAAATTAGAAGAATTTATTAATAATTTACCATTTACTTTAACTACTGATCAAGAAAAAACAATAAATGATATTTATGAAGACATGACTTCAAATAAAGTTATGAATAGACTTGTACAAGGGGATGTTGGTAGTGGTAAAACTATAGTAGCAATTTGTACAATATATTTAAATTATTTAAGTGGATATCAAAGTGCAATGATGGCACCAACTGAAATATTAGCAGTACAACATTATGAAAATATAAAAAAATTATTTAAAGATTATAATATTAATATTAGACTAATTACTGGTAAAACTAAAACATCAGAAAAAAAAGAAATATGTGCTGGGTTAGAAGATGGAAGTATTAATATAGTAATAGGAACACATGCTCTTATTAGCGAAAATGTAAAGTATAATAATTTAGGACTTGTTATAACTGATGAACAACACCGTTTTGGTGTAAACCAACGAGGTACTTTAAAAAGTAAGGGAATTAATCCTGATATACTTTATTTAAGTGCTACACCAATACCAAGAACATATGCACTTACTTTATATGGAGATATGGATGTGTCAAGTATAAAGACAATGCCAAATGGTCGTAAAAACATAGAAACGTATGTCAAGACTGGTAAAGATATAAAAGATGTATTAATGATGATGTATGGACAATTAAGAGAGGATCATCAAATATATGTTGTTGCTCCATTAATCGAAGAAAATGAAAATAGTAATATTGAAAATATTAATGATTTGTATGAAAAAATGCAAAGAGCATTTGGTAAAAAATATAATATAGGAATGTTACATGGTAAATTAAAAAATAGTGAAAAAGAACAAATAATGGATGATTTTAAAAATAAAAAGATTCATATTTTAGTAGCAACTACAGTAGTTGAAGTAGGTGTAGATGTTAAGAATGCTACTATGATGGTTATTTTTGATGCTTATAGATTTGGACTTTCAACACTTCATCAATTAAGGGGTAGAGTTGGTAGAAATGATTTACAATCATATTGTATATTAGTAAGTGATAAAGAAACTAAAAGATTAAATATATTAGAAAAAACAAATGATGGTTTTAAAATAAGTGAAGAAGATTTTTTACTACGTGGAAGTGGAGATTTATTTGGTATAAGACAAAGTGGAGATATGTTATTTAAACTATCTAATTTAAAAAATGATTATAAATTATTACTTAAAGTTAAAGATGATGTTGAAGAATATTTTAAATTACCAGAAAGTATTGATTTTCAAAAAGATATTGAAATTAACATTAATCTTAATTAGAATTAACTTGACAAAAGTTAATAGTTAATATATCATTATAATAGCGTGATAGTATCACGCAGCAGATTCTAACGGTTTTGAATGTTAGAGTCTTAAAACCCCCTGAAGGAGCCGAAAGGCTCCACTTTTTTTGTTTTATGTTAATTCTTGTATTTTTACAAATACATTTACAAATACAAAATTAAAAGACTAGATTACTTTAGTCTTTTTTTGATATAATAAATATAGGTGGTAAATATGAAAAAAGAAACTAAAAATAAGAAAAAAAGTAAAAAAATAATATTCATAATTATAGGAGTATTATTATTTCTAGTAGCACTAGCTTATTTAATATGGCATATTACTAGACCAGTTCCATTTGTGGTTCGAGAAAAAATTGAAATATTAGATGCAAAAGGTGAATATTCAAATCCTGTATATTTATATGCAGCAAATTCAAATGGTGAACAAATTAATGAGGGCATTAATTTTAATGATTCAAAAGCAGAATATAAATTCTATGATTTAAAAAAGGAAACAGATGGTAAATATGATATTTATACATTCAAACAAGATATAACTATACCAGTTGAATATACATCAACTTATAAAGGAGGTAGATGGACTTATTCGTTTAGTCAAGTAGATCCTATGTTATTTGATTACTATACAGGTGAAGAATATAGTAAAGGTATGACAGTTGCAGATAATAGTTTAATTGGAATTGGTATTGATTCTAGTGAAGCAAACATGGGAATGACAACAATTGAATGGGATAATAATAAATATGAAATAGGTGTACTTGAAGAATATTCTGCTAAATGGGATGGAAAAACGAAATTAAGCGGAGATGGAGATAACGCAGTATATGGTGATACATCAAGATCAACAGCATTATTTACGATAAAGGTACCAAAAGATTATGATGGAGTAATGGTTGCAATATTAAAGAGAGGATCCACTGCAGAGTCATATGCAAAGTATAAAGAAAGATATGATAAATATCAAGAATTATTAGAAGATTACAATAATACAGGTAAAAAGAGTGAAGAACTAATAGAATTTGAAGAATACCAATTTAAAATTCGTACAATATTAGAATCTGTGAATGATAAGAATTTAAAATATACAAAAGATGATTACATTGTATTTAGAATGTCAGATATTGAAAAAATAAAATAGATTAAAATGTGATATAATTTGTTTAGAAGGAGGAACTTAAATGAAAAAGAAATTTTTAATCGGATTATTAGCAGTTGTTATGTGTTTTGTTTTAGTAGGTTGTGGTAAAAGTGATAATAAAGAATCATCTAATGCTGCTAAAAATGATGAAGTTGTAAATAAATCATCATGTGTAGCTGAAGAGTATTTATTTCATTCTAA
>JAEETF010000036.1 GCA_016290195.1 Bacilli bacterium
CATATTTTATCAGGTAAATCAAATCCTGATGAATATGTAGCTCCTAAAGAATTACCATCTTCATCTTCAAAAATACTCTTTTTACATTTTAAACATCTATAATGAGCTGAAAGTGGATTAACTTCTGTAATACCCATCATAGTAGCTACGAATGAAGAACCAACTGAACCACGAGATCCAACTAAAAATCCTTCATCATTAGAGTGTTTAACCAGTCTTTGGGCAATTAAATATATCGGATCAAATCCAGCACCTATTACTCCACCTAAAGATTTCTTTAGAAGTTTTTCAAGTCCTTTTTCATCTAATTCTTCTTCAGTAGTTTCTTTTAAGTATTTACGTACTTGATCTTTAACTGCATCTGATCCCTTTAATATAACTTCATGAAGTCTTTTGAAAGCTTCTTTTGTTAATTCTTCTCCTTCTAAATCTTTCAAATAATACTTAATAGATGTTAAAACTATATCACCATAAAGTTCAGTTCCTAATCTTTCTTCAATAGAATATGGAAGAGGTTCTCCATACCATTCTTTAGCCCTATCATAAACTAAATCTGTAACAACTCTTGGGCAATCAAGATAACAAGAACCATCATCACTTTTAACACGTGGTGAAAATGGTGTTCCACCAGTATCTGGTATTACTTCAATTTCTTCTACCATATCAAGTACTTTATTAGTATTTTCAACTACTATTTCATACGCTAATTCATCACCTAAAAATTCAAAGTCTGAAAGCATTTCTCTAGTTGTTCTAAAATGTTGTGATGGTATACTAGTAATACCTTTTTTAGCAAGTGGATGTCTTCCACCACCAGGTACTTTTTGATTAACTATTATTTCACGATATATTTTATCTTTTTTAAAGAAATGATGAACATCACCAGTTGCAACAATTATTTTACCAGCACTTTTAGTTGCTTCTATAATTTTTTTAATATGACTCTCTAATTCATTTTTATCTTTAAAATCACCTAATTGAATTAAATGATCATATACATCTGGTGGTTGAACTTCTACATAATCATAAAAATTAATTATATTTGTAAGTTCTTCTCCTTCTTTACTTCTTGCTTCAGTAAATACTTCTGATTCATAGCAACCACTACCAATTATTAATCCTTCACGAAGTTCTTCAAGTTTACTACGTAATATACGCGGTGTTTTATATAAATAAACTGTATTAGCAAGGGATATTATTGTAAATAAGTTTTTAAGTCCTTTTTTATTAAGAGCTATTGCATTAAAATGGAATGTACGACCAAATTTATGAATTTCTCCTTTAGATATTAATTTATCTAAATCGATTATTTTTTCATATTTTTGATCAGCTAATTTCTTAAGCATTTTATGAAAAACATAAGCAGTTCCTTCAGCATCATAATCAGCTCTATGATGAGCATCTTCATCCCAAGGTACATTATATCTTTTAACTAATGCTGACAAACTATGTCTAGCAAATCCTTGATCAATAGTTCTAGATAATTCAAGTGTATCAATAACAGTATTTTTAAAGGTACCTAAATCATATTTCTTCATAGCCATTTCAATAAATGAAATATCGAATTTAGCATTATGAGCAACCATTGGTGAATTACCTGTCCACTCTAAAAACTTTTTAGTTACAGTTTCTTCGTTATCTTTACCCTTAACCATTTCATCAGTAATACAAGTAAGTTCTGTAATACGATCTGGTATATGTCTTCCTGGATCTATTAATTCATCAAATCGATCAACTATAACTCCATCTTTATTTATTTTGACAGCACCAATTTCAATCATTTGATCAGCACCACCAGCATTAAATCCTGTTGTTTCTGTATCAAATACTACATATGTATTATCAAGAAGTGGTTCTTCACTTGGTCTTACTACTATATTTATAGTATCATCAACAAGTGTTAATTCTGTACCATATAATCCTTTAAATATTGGAGGATTTTTTTCTAATTCTTTTTGTTTTTCAAGTTCTTCAGTTAACTCTTTTTTGATATTTTCATCTTGTTCTTCACTTATTTTAGTTTCAAGTTCTTCTATTTTAGCCTTTATACCTTTTCTAATTCCTTTATTATTATTTTTTATAATTCCAAAAGAAATAGGAAATGCTTGACAACCACTATGATCAGTTATAGCTACACCTTTATATCCCATTTTAATTGTTTTCTCAACAAGTTCACAAGTATGTTTACCAAGATCAAGCTTAGTTACCCCATCCATTTGACTCATCATTGTATGAGCATGTAACTCTACTCTTTTAATTGGTGCATCATCAACTAACTCTTCCATCTTACGATCACTTTTATTAACATCTTGTATCATAAGTGTAAGTTCTTTAGAATAATTGTCATCTCTAATATCACCACGTATTTTATACCAAGTATTCTTTTTAAAACTTTTACTTAATTTAGCAAAATCTTCTTCATCATTTACAAATACTTTTCCATAAATACTATCTGTATCATCAGTTATTTTAAATGTTAATATTTTTAAACTGGTTTTTGTTTCTACAACTTCCATATCGGCAAATAAATAACCTTCTAAGGTAAATCCACTAGTTTCATTTACTACTGTATCTAATCTATTTACTGGTGTATCAATTGTTACTCCCATTAAAACATTAGGATTATCTGGTTCTCCAAAAAGAGGTTTTCTTTTACCAAAATATTTCTTTTTTTCTGGTTCTGGAGCTACAATAGGTTTCATTTTTGATACTGGTATAGTCATTTCAAGTTCTCTTTTTATTTGTTCTTCAATATTATAATTAATATTAGAATTGATAAGAATATTTACATCTTTAAAATCATAACCAACATATTTATAATCTATTTTAATTTGTTTTAAAATAGTATTTAATTTCATTTTTTCAGCTAAATTACCTACTTCAATAATAAGTTTATCATCTTCTATATATGTATGACTTGTTCTAAATGTCTGTAAAAGTGGTGATTCTTTACTATATTTATCAATAAAATAACTAAAGTAATCACGATATCTATCATCAAGTTTTGGAACATTAAGCATTACTCTTATGTCTTCAAAACCAGGAAAGTTTTCTTTCATTTTATTAACAAGTTCTATATAAATATCTTTTAATAAATGTTCCTCTAAATCAATAACAAATACATATTTTGTTTTTTCTTTATTAGCAATAATATTTTCTAATTTACCATTTTCAAAGAATTCATAATTATTTTCTGAAAAATGGATTTTTTTAAGTAATGATTCTAATTTTGCTTCCATATTATCACCTTCAAATCTATATTAATTATACCAATTTTTATAAAAGAAAAAAAGTTACATTCTATAACTTTTTACTTTTTTCTTTACTCTTTTCAATTAAAGGTTTAAATTTATTATATACTTCTATTCTTTTACGCATTTTTTCTCTTTCTTCAATAATTTTTCCAAACTTTTCTTGCTGTTCGTCATAATATTCATGATCAGTTCTAAAAACAGTACACAACATAATTAAATTGTACATTCCATTTAGTCCTTCACCTAAATTCCAATTATAAGTTTCCACAAATACACTAACTGTTCTAGGATCAATATTAAGATTAAAAGCTATTTGGCGCATTGATTGCCTTTCATAATTTTTATATAATTGCTCATAATATGAACAAATATACATACTCATTTCACTAGAAAGACGATCTTTACTTCTTAGATACATTTTCTTTTCTCCTTTGTTGTTGACGTAAATATAATTGTTTTGCTGTCTCTTTTGCTTTTTCTCTTTTTTCTAAACGTTCAAATACTTCTTTTTGAAACATAGCAAATTTATTATCCTTATCACGATTATCAAACTTTGTACATAATAAAATACGAGCAAATTCTTCTCTTTTTTCATATCTATCTGTGCAATGTCTAATATAAGTATATATTGTTGTTGCACAAAATATTTCAATTTCTTCACTCATTTCTTTAACTGTTTTTTGTTCACCTTTTGCACATAATTCAGCAAAATATCCATCTAGAATATTTATTGTTCTTTCAGACAAATCATGATACCTACTATTATCCATATTCTTCTCCCCCCTTTAAACTTCGTAATATAATACATAATTTTAAAAAAAAAGTCAAGAGACTTATTTTTTTAAATTATTATTTTTATGATTATTTAGTATTTCTTGTACTTGAGTTGAAAGATTAATATCAACTTTAGGTAAACGAGATTTTAAGTCACGATATACAGTCCAATATGCAGCAGAAGTTGTTTTAGCTATTTCCTCAACTGTTAAACCAGCAATACACATTTGGGCATGAATTATAATGCGACTTCTTACTCTTTCATCATCAATATTCTCTTCTTTATTATTTTTCATATGCTCTTCAATTAATTCTTGGTTTTCATAAGCTAATTTTTTAAAACGATTTAAATAATCATGTATTGTTGCCGTACTTATTTTAAAATAATGTTTAGAAATATCCTGAGCTGCTTTTCTTATTGAAGTATCTGCATGCTCTAAAAAATAATTTCCAACAAACAAAACACGTTCTTCTCTTTCTTGATCTGTAACACTAGCTGCCATTTTTATCACCATCCATAGATAATACTGCTAGGAAGGCTTCTTGTGGAACTTCAACACTTCCTACCATTTTCATACGTTTTTTACCTTCTTTTTGTTTTTCAAGAAGTTTTCTTTTACGTGAAACATCTCCACCATAACACTTTGCAAGTACATCTTTACGCATTGCTTTAACTGTTTCACGTGCAATAGCTTTTCCTCCTATACATGCTTGTATTGGTACTTCAAATAATTGTCTTGGGATTAGTTTTTGAAGTTTTTGAACAACTGCACGACCACGATTATAAGCAAAATCTTTATGTACAATTACACTTAGAGCATCAACTAATTCACCATTTAATAAAATATCCATTTTAACTAAATTACTTGGTTTATACCCAATAAGTTCATAATCAAATGATGCATAACCTTTAGTTGCACTCTTTAATCTATCAAAAAAATCATATACAATTTCAGCTAGTGGAATTTCATAATGAATATTTACTCTAAGTTCATCAATATATTCCATTGAAATATAATTACCTCTTTTATCCTGACATAATTCCATAATAGGACCAATATAAGTACTTGGAACAAAAATACTAGTACGAATA
Source organism: Bacilli bacterium (assembly GCA_016290195.1). Lineage (GTDB taxonomy): Bacteria > Bacillota_I > Bacilli_A > RF39 > UBA660 > UMGS1045. The sequence continues at coordinate 5,122 of JAEETF010000036.1, forward strand.
TATGGTTCACTAATACTTTCAATTCTGCCACGATCAGGCATTTTTACAGGACTATCAATAAGTAATTTTGTTTTATCTGTCATTAATATTTCATATTTAACTGAAGGAGATGTAGCTATTAAATCTATATTAAATTCTCTTTCAATACGTTCTTCAATTATTTCCATATGTAAAAGTCCTAAAAAACCACATCTGAAACCAAAACCTAATGCTTTAGATGTTTCTGGTTCAAATTCTAATGCTGCATCATTTAGTTTTAATTTTTCAAGAGCTTCACGAAGTTCTGGAAATTTAGAACTTTCAGTAGGATAAAGCCCGCAAAATACCATTGGTTTCATTGGCTTATATCCTGGGAGTGCACTAGTAGCTGGTTTATTATCATTAGTAATTGTATCTCCTACTTTTACATCAGATATATCTTTAATACTTGCTGCAATAAACCCGACTTCACCAGTTACTAATTCATTTTTCTTTTCCTCTTTCGGATTATGAACTCCAGTTTCGGTAACTTCATAAACTGCACCTGTTGCCATCATACGTATTTTATCACCAGGTTTAACACGTCCATTAACAATTCTAATTAATGTAACAACCCCACGATAAGCATCAAAATAGCTATCAAATATAAGTGCTTGAAGTGGTTTACTAACATCACCAGTAGGAGCTGGAATTCTTTGAATAATAGCTTCTACAAGTTCTTTAATACCTATTCCATTTTTAGCACTAGTAAATATAAACTCATTTTCATCAAATCCTAAAGTATCCATAAGTTCTTTTTTTACTTTTTCAGGATTAGCATTCGGTAAATCAATTTTATTAATAACTGGTATTATAACTAAATTATTATCAAGAGCTTGATATAAATTGGCTAGTGTTTGAGCTTCTATTCCTTGAGCTGCATCGACAACTAAAATAGCTCCTTCACAAGCTGCTAAGCTTCTTGATACTTCATATGTAAAATCAACATGACCAGGAGTATCAATTAAATTAAGTAAATAATCTTCATTATTATATTTATAGTTTAGAGAAACGGCATTTAGTTTTATTGTGATACCTCTTTCACGCTCTAAATCCATAGTATCAAGTGCTTGACTTTTCATATCGCGTTTTTCTACTGCATTTGTAAGTTCTAAAATTCTATCTGCAATAGTGCTTTTACCATGATCAATGTGAGCAATGATGCTGAAATTTCTAATATTTGCTTTATTCATGTGCAATCACCTATTAGAATTTTATCATATTTTTGACATTAAAAAAAGAATAATTATAAAAACTACTTGTATTATTCTTGTTTTTGTTTTACAATTTATACTAGGAGGAGAATATGAAAAGGGATAAGAGTTATTATTGTATTTTAGTAATGTTTTTGTATGCTGCATGTTATTTATCTTGTTATGTACTTTCTAACAGAGTAATTCAATTTGGAGGCTTACTTGCCACTGCAAGTGCACTTGTTTATCCTCTTACCTATTTTATAGCAATTCTATTTTATGAAAGATATGGTAAGAATAGAGCTTTTGAATTAGTTAATTTTGCAGTATTTTCACTTGTATTTATGGGAATAATTTTTGCTTTTGCTTCAACTTTTGATGTCTATAATGGTGTTGATGGTATGGAAAAATTATTTAATACTGATTTTAGAATATTATTCTCATCAATAGTAGGTTTTGTAGTAGGACAATATGTTTTAATTAAA
>JAEETF010000037.1 GCA_016290195.1 Bacilli bacterium
AACTGCTTCAGGACTTACTCAAGCAAGTGTAGAAGATATAGAAAAAGTAAAAGAATTTGTATCGAAGTTAGGAGCAGAATTTGTATCAATATTCTATGTGTTATGGGCACACGGAGATGAAGAAAGATTAGAGAGATTAGCGGAGATAAAAGACCCTCAAGAATTGGTGAAAGGATTATATAGGTAGTAATTATGGGTAAAAAGAATGAAAAATTAGAAGCAACTTTACTTACAGAAAATCAGTTTAAAAATTCAAAAGTTATGAGTGTTGTTGGTAATGGTCCAATCAGTTTTTGTACTGATTTTGCCCAATTACTAGGTGCAAATACTTATGATGATATAGTTGATGATTTGAGTGGTGAAGTTGGAATACCAGTCGATTGGTGGTTAATACCTGATGATGTAATATATAATGGTAAAGATGGACTTTATGTAAATGGAGATGGGGCATTAGATACTTATAGTGGTCTTGATCGAAGTACCGGAGGACGTCCAGTTTTATGTTACTCTGACATTTATTCTAGTGTGAATACCTTTGGTCGTAAAAGCAAAATATTGGTTATTGAATTTGGTGAATATCCTCAATCACTTGTTGATAAACCATTAAATGAAAAGTTAGAAAGGTTATTTAACAAAGGAAAATTAGGAGAAACCGGAGATTCTTATACTACTGATACATTTTATACACCTGATGATGACAACAAGTTTAGGCCAAAAGTTTATCACGAATTCGAATATAATGGTGGAAAGTATATTCGTGTAATAGCGGATAAATCTGTAAATGGAGATGTTATATTTAAAACCCAGATTAGAGAAGGTAAACCATATTGGGTTAGAGTCGAACCAATAAGATGGTTAGTTGATAATGAATTGGATTTAGCTATATCAGAAAAAGTATTATTTAGTGGAATTCAATTCGTTGCTTCAAATGAACTTTATGATGGTGACTTTACTAAAACAAATATATATAATTTTTTGAATGAATATTTTATAAAAGAAATTACACATAATAAATTTTTTAAATCGGCACATGTTTCAGAACCGGAAGTAGAAGTTGATAATGGTGAAATAGGAAAATCAAGAAAGAAAAACCCATATAACTTTAATTTTAATGAGGTATCGGAAGAAGAAATTATAAAAGGTGGAGTTGAAACTGGTATTTCGGTATTTTTACATGGTAAATCAAGTGATGGAAAATCAGCAAGAGTAAAACAATTAGATCCTGATTGTGAAATAATCTATATGAGAAATGCAACTCCAGAAAGTTTAAATGGTAAGAGCGTTTATAACCAAAATACTGGAGAAATGATAGATGTAAAACCTTCTTGGTTAAGAAAGATTGAAGAAAAGTGTGAGAGAGAACCAGATAAAATACATATTATATTCTTTGATGAACTAACTAATGCATTACCAAGTATACAAGGTATGGCATTTAATATTATTCTAGATGGTGAAGTAAACGGAAAATGGAAACTACCAGATAATGCAAGAATAGTAGCAGCAGGAAATGATATGAGTGATTCACTTGCGGCTAATCAAATGGCAGAACCACTATTCAATAGATTTGCGCATGTATATATAAATACAACAGTTGATAGTTGGCTAAAATGGGCAAATACGCCAGATAGTCAATATCAAAAATTGGATTATAAAAAAGAAGAACAGCATATGAAAATTCATCCAGCTATATATGCTTATATATCATATAGATCAAGTTTTGGCTCTGATGTTTTAAGGACTGCATTTACTGGTGACAAACCAAATGCAGATCCAAGAAAGTGGGAAATGGCATCTAAGATGTTATATAAAACTAAAAGTCCTGAAATGCTTAGAGCATTGATAGGTGAAAATATGACCAAAGATTTTATAAAATTTGTAGATCAGCAAGTAATAACTATTGAAGATGTAATAAACGGAAATTATACAGATGCTGATTTAAAAATGGATACGGCAGAAATGTATGCAACAGCAATAGGAATGTCTGCGGTTGATGAAGGACACTTTAGAATTGTAAGAAATTTTATGGAAAAAATAGGCCCTGAGCCAAAAGCATTATTTGAATCAATGTGGGCTCATGGTAATGAAAGAAGATTAGAAATTATTGCGGAAGCAAACATGGAACAAGTGCCAACAAAACAATTAAAAAAATAGGAGGGTAAAAAATGAGTGTTAATTTAAAAGCAACTTTTCTTACAGAAAATGAAATCAGAAAATCAGAAGTTTTATCAAATTATGGTACTGCTAAAGCAATAGCAACAGATTTTTCACTCTTATTAGGTGTTGATGATGGAACATACCATTCTGTATGTGGTGAATATGGCACAATTGGTGAATGGTGGATAATGCCTGATACAAATGATATTGGTCATTCATGTTTACCTTATGTTGATGCTTCTGGAAGTTTAGAAACTTATGGAGCTGATTATCGCTGTAATGGTGCCCGTCCAGTATTGCATTACTCTGATGTTAAACCATACTTGTCATTGCCAAGATTAACAGGTATAAACAAAGATATATTAGAAGTAGAATTTGGCGAATACCCACAATCTGTTGTGAAAGCAGAATTGAATGATGAATTAGAAGATAATTTTAACTATTTTAATCCAATGAAGAAAACTGGTAGAACTTGGACTTACGATTGTAATGGGGCAGCTGATAACGACATATCATTTGCACCAGCAGTTTTTGAAGAATATGAGTATCAAGGTGAAAAATATATTCGTGTTTTAAATGAATATGTTTTTGATGATGTTGTATTTTCTAATGGTGAAAATGCGGTAGAAAACTCCATCTATTGGATAAAAGTAGAACCTATAAAATGGTTGGTTGATGAGAAACAAGGTTTACTTATTTCGAAAAAAATATTGTTCTCAAATATACAATTTTTGAAAACTGGATTTGTATATACAGGTGATTTTGATGAAACAGACATTAAAAAGTTTATGGATAAACACTTTATACCTGAAATTACAAGTGGTTTAAATTTTCAAGTATCTCAAAAAAAAGTGTCAGAAAAGCCAGCAAGAAAAACAAATCCATATGGATTCAAACTAGATGAAGTAACAGAAGAAGATGAAATAAATGGATATGTTGAAAGTGGAATAGCAGTGTTCTTACATGGACCATCTTCAGAAGGAAAATCAGCAAGAGTAAAACAGATAGATCCAACTTGTGAAGTAAT
>JAEETF010000038.1 GCA_016290195.1 Bacilli bacterium
ATGAAGATGATTTATTTTATCTTGGATTAAGAGGTATAAATAAGATTGAAGCTACTAAGTTATTAGTAAAAAGTTATCTAATGTCAGATATTTGTGAAAGTGAAAATAATTATATTATTGATTTAACTAAAAAATATTGGAGGTGATATTTTGAATCGTGATGATTTTGAAGTTTTAAAAGAAAATTATATATATTTTGATAATGGTGCAACTACTTTTAAACCAAATATTGTTCTTGAAAAAATAAAAGATTATTATACTAAATATACTGCTAATGCTCATCGTGGTGATTATGATTTTAGTTTAATAGTTGATAATTTATATGAACAAACAAGAAAAGATATAAAAGAATTCATAAATGCTAAAAGTGAAAAAGAAATTGTTTTTACAAGTGGAGCTACTATGTCTCTTAATCAAATAGTATTTGGATTTTTTAAAAATTATTTAAAAAAAGATGATGAAGTTTTAATTACAAAAGCAGAACATGCATCAAATATTTTACCTTGGTTTGAACTTGAAGATAGTAATAATATAAAAGTAAATTATATACCACTTAATGATGATTATACTTTAAGTTTTGAAAGTGTTTTAAATAGTATAACTGATAAAACTAAAGTAATTAGTATTGCTCATATTACTAATGTAGTTGGTGATGTTCGTGATATTGAAAAAATAATTAATTTAGCTCACTCAAAAAATATACTTGTTGTAATAGATGGTGCACAAAGTGTACCTCATATGAAAATTGATGTTCAAAAATTAGATATTGATTTTTTGGCTTTTTCAGGTCACAAAATGCTTGGCCCAACTGGTATTGGTGTTATGTATGCTAAAGAAAAATATTTGAATAATATGTTTCCACTTTGTTATGGTGGGGGAATGAATGCTAGTTTTATATCAGATGGAACTAGAGAATATAAAGAAATACCATATTTATTTGAAGCAGGTACCCCAAATATTGAAGGTGTTCTTGGACTTGGGGCTGCTATTAATTATTTAAATAGTATTGGTATGTATAAAATAAGTACTTATGAAAAAGAATTAAAAAAATATTTAGTAAATCGTTTAAAAGAAATAAAAGATATTATTATTTATAACGAAAATACTGAAAGCGGTATTGTAACATTTAATTTAAAAGATATATTTGCTCAGGATTTGGCTGTTTATTTAAATAAGTATCATATATGTGTTAGAGCAGGTAATCATTGTGCTAAAATCTTAAAAGATGATTTAAAAATTAAAAATACTTGTCGTATTAGTTTATACTTATATAATACTAAAGAAGAAATTGATAAGTTAATAGAAGTACTTAAAAATCCTAATTTGAAAAATGAATTAATCTAGATGCATATGCATCTTTTTTATATTTGATGTAGTTTAGTAGTTTGACAATAATAAATATTTTTGCTACTATTAATTAGTATAGATAGGGTGATGATATGAAAAAAATATTATTATTTAGTTTATTATGTTTATTAGTAGTTACTGGTTGTGGAAGTAAAAAAGAAGAAAAGAAAAACTTAAAAGATATTGAAAAGAAAATAATTGCTCTTGATAATTTTAAAAATCATGAATCTGTTTCTAAAGATACTATTGAAAAGAAATATAGTATTGATTTAGGAGATGCAGATGTATTAATGATTGCTGCTAAAAAATATGATGATGCAAGTATAGTATTTATTACTGAAAAAAATGATAAAACTAAGACTGAAGTAGATGCATTTGTTAAAGCATATAATGATCAATGGGTAAAAATGAATTACTTTCCAGAACAAAAAGAACTAGTTGAAAAGGCTACATATAAAACAGAAGGTAATTATATAATTTATATTGTTTCAGAAAATAATGATGAAGTTTTAAAAATAGTAAATGAATAAAAATCTATTTTAAAACTTCTTTTTTTGTGGTATGATAGAATGGTAATGAATAATATAGATGTTAGGAGTTTTGTTTTGTGCAATTTAATATAGATGATAAGACATATAATATTGTTATTATAAAAAAACATAATAAAAATACATATATACGTATTGATGAAGAATTAAATATAGTTGTTACTACAGGTATATTTACTACTAAAAAAATGATTATTGATATTCTTGAAAAAAATGAAAAAGCAATTATAAGAATGCTTAATCAAAAAGAAAAAGAATTAAATAAAAAGAATAATTTTTATTATTTAGGTAAAGAATATCAATTAATATTAACTAATTTAGATGAAATAAAATTTGATGGTAATTATTTGTATGCTAATAACAAAAAATTTAATAATTGGTATAAGAAACAAATGCAAACAATATTTAGTGAAAGATTAAAGTATAATTATGATTTATTTGAAGAAAGTATACCTTTTCCAAATTTAAGAATTAGAACTATGAAAACTAGATGGGGAGTTTGTAATATTAAAACCAAAACAGTAACATTAAATAGTTTATTACTTAGATATGAAATTGATAAAATTGATTATGTTATTATTCATGAATTAAGTCATTTAATATATGCTAATCATTCTAAGGACTTTTGGAAATTAGTTTCTAAATATTGTCCAAAATATAAAGAAATGCGTAAAGCATTAAAGGAGTAGTGAAGTATGTTTAAAAAGTTATTTTCAATATTAACTATTTTTCTTTTACTTATTCCACATGTAATAATTCCTGATATGGTTGTTAAAGCTGAAACACTTGGAGATGTAGAACGTGAACTTGAAAAATACAAAGCTGACTACCAGGCAAATAAGGAAATGCAACAACAAACAAAAGAAGAAATGCAAGATACTCAAAATAAAATAGCTAAAGCAAATAATGATATTGTGGTTGCTAATAATGAAATTATTGCACTTCAAAAAGAAATAGAGGACTTAAATAAAGAGATATCTAAAAAAGAATCAGAAATAAAAGAAATAATGAATTTTTTTCAAAAATCTAATGGCGAATCTGCTTATTTAGAGTATATGTTTGGTGCTAAAACATTTACCGATTTTATTTATCGTATGGCAATTTCTGAACAAATGACAGATTATAATAAACGTTTAATTAAAGAATATGAAGAAAAAATAGAAGAAAATAATAAAAAAACTGAAGAATTAGGTAGTAGAAAAACAGAATTACAAAAAATGCAACAAAATTTGGAAGTTTTATATAAAAGTTTACAAACTGATTTAAATTCATACATTGAAGATCAAGTATCTATTGAAGAAGAAATTCGTATGAAAGAAGATGCGATTGCAATGTATAAAGAAATGGGTTGCCAAACTGATGATGAAATAGATATATGTACTAGAGAAAAACTTCCACCAACAACAGAATTATTTAGACCACTTGTATCTGGTTATGTAACTCAAGAATTTGGAAGACCTGATTCATCAACATCATATTTATATTCAATCCATGGAGCTATTGATATTTCAACTTATGACAATAATACACCAGTTTATGCAGCAGGTAATGGACTTGTAGTTGCGATTTCAAGAAATCAATCTTGTGGTAATAACATTGTTTACATTCAACATGTTTTATATAGTGGAGAAACATATACAACTGCGTATTGGCATCTTAGAAGAGTATTAGTTGATGAAGGTGATGTTGTTACTAAAGATACACCAATTGGTATTATGGGTGGTGCATATTATGATTATGATGAATGTGCAATGGGCGCTCATGTTCACTTTGTAGTAGCAACCGGTCTATATTTACAAGATTATTATTATATTTCAACACTTAATTCAAGAAGAATTAATCCTCGTATGGTAGTTAATTTCCCAGATTATGGAGTTGAATGGGAAGATCGTTTAACTAAATATTAACAATATATGACATTATAAAGATTTATAATTATATTGGTGATAATATGAAAGTTAAAGTATTTGATGAAAGTCATGAAAAAGATTTAGAAGTATCTATAAATAATTTTTTAACTGAATTAGAAGGTGATGTTATTGATATTAAATATCAGACATCTATAGGTATTTTTTCTGATGAACAAGTATTTTGTTTTTCAGCTATGATTATATATTGCGAAAAAGATTAAGTTTTAATCTTTTTTTGTTAAAAAAACATAATATTTCTTTAAAAAAAAGGCAATTTAATATATAATATAAATGTAATGTTTATTATTAGGAGGTAAAAATGGATGACGTTGCTTTTTCTTCAATAGAAGAGTTATATAAAAGAGTAAAACCAGCCCTAGTTACAAAATGTAGTGAACTTAAAAGAATGGGTATCAACTATGTAACAGAAGAAGATATATGGAATTATCTTAAAGATAATGTATGGAATAATAGTCGTAATTTACGTTTATTTCATATGGTTGATGATATTTTAAATACCGATAATCTGCAAATAGATGATTATGTAAAAAACAAAATGGGTTCTAAAAATAGAACCGTATATTTTAATGACAAGATGGAGGACGATATAAATGAAAAGTAAAGTATTTAGAAATATATGCTTAGTAGTAATAATATTAGGCATTGTAGGATTAGTATCAATTCCAATTTTAAAAGATATTAAATTTGGTCTTGATTTAAAGGGTGGTTTTGAAGTTTTATATCAAGTAGATACAATTGATGGCTCTGAACTTGATAGTGATATTGTTAACAATACAGCTAAAACACTTAATAAAAGAATAGATGTTTTAGGTGTATCTGAACCAGAAATTGTTATTGAAGGAAGTGACAAGATTCGTGTTAAACTTGCTGGTGTAACAGATCAAAAAACAGCACGTGAAACTCTTGGAAAAGCAGCAAGCTTAAGCTTTAGAGATTCTAGCGATAAACTTATAATGTCTAGTAGCGTATTAAAAGCTGGTGGAGCTAGTGTAGGAAGAGATCAATATGGTAAACCTGCCGTATCTCTTAAAATTTCTGATAATGAAACATTTTATAAAAAAACAAAAGAAATTAGTGAAACAGATGATAAATTAATTGTTATTTGGTTAGACTTTGATGAAAGTAGTGATTCATATAGTAAAACAAAAATGACAACATCACTTGGAGAAACAATTAATTTATGTGGTACTGATGCATCAAACTGTTTGTCAGCAGCAACTGTTTCTCAAGGATTTTCTGGAGATGTAATTATTCAAGGAGATTTTACTGAACAAGAAGTTAAATCACTTGTAGATCTTATTAATTCAGGTAGTTTACCTACTAAATTAACTGAAATATCATCAAAAACTGTTGCAGCATCATTTGGTGATTCTTCACTTACTAAAACATGTATAGCTGGAATAGTTGGCGTTTCATTAATCATTTTATTAATGATTGTTGTATATCGTTTTGCAGGATTTATTTCTGGGGCATGTATTTTAATTTATGCATTTACAACATTATTTATATTCTGGTTAGTTGGTGGTGTTTTAACACTTCCTGGTATTGCTGCCATGGTTATTGGTATTGGTATGGCAATTGATTCTAGTGTTATTAGTTTTGCCCGTATTAAAGATGAATTATCTGGTGGAACTAAACTTCAAATGGCTTATGTCAATGGTAATAAGAGTTCATTCTCATCAATTTTTGATTCAAATTTAACAACTTTAATTGTTGCAATTGTATTATTTATATTAGGTGAAAGTAGTGTAAAAGGATTTGCTACTATGTTAATTATAAGTACTATTGTTACAATGTTTGTTATGGTATTAATTAATAGATCATTATTAAAATTATTTGTTAAAACAGGTACTTTTGATAATAAATTAAATTTATTTATTGGTTATAAAGAAAAGAAAAATAAAAAGAAATTTGAATTTAACTATGTAAAACATAGTAAAAAAATACTAATGTTTACAGTATGTATAATTATTGCTGGTGCAGTAGCACTATTCCGTACTGGATTAAAACTTGGAATTGATTTTAAAGGTGGAACGTCTATTACATTAAAAGCAAGTACTGCTTTTGTAGAAAAAGACTTAAAATCTGATGTTGAAAAATTAGGATTAAATCTTCAAGAACTTGAAATGATTGATAAGAATAATGTAATAATTAAAGTAGAAGATTCATTAGCTCAAGAACAAGTATTGAATTCTGAAAATTATTTTAAAGAAAAATATCAAGCCCAAACTGAAATTGGTGTTGTTTCAAATGTAGTTAAAAAACAACTTATAAAGAATGCAATTATATCATTATGTGTAGCTTTAATCTGTATAATTATTTATATTTCTATAAGATTTAGATTTAGTTTTGCAATTAGTGGTATATTTGCTCTTGCACATGATGTATTCTTAGTTATTGCAGTATTTAGTTTATTAAAATTAGAAATTAATAGTATGTTTATAGCTGCTATATTATCAATTATAGGATATTCAATTAATGATACTATTGTTACTTTTGATAGAATAAGAGAAAATTTAAAAGAAAAAGAAAAAGATAAAATGCCATCTAAAGAAGTACTTGCAGGTATCGTTAATAAGAGTTTAAATCAAATATTTGGACGTAGTGTTATTACTACTATAACTACACTTTTACCTGTTATTGCTCTTATTGTTTTAGGAGCTCATGAAATTATTAATTTCAATATAGCTTTATTAATAGGATTAATAGCTGGTGTATATTCATCTTTATTTGTTGCTAGTCAATTATGGTTCTTAATTGAGAAACATTATGCTGGTAAAACAATTAAGAAAAAATGGTATGAGGAGTAAAAAATGAAATCAGTTAATATTACACATTATGAAGATCTTTATGATGCAGCTAAGTGTTATATTACTAATAAAAAAGAATTAAATTTACTTAATGAAACTTATGAATATGTTTCAAAAAAATATTTTGGTATTAAGCGTTTAACGGGTGATGATTTTATCGTTCACCCGCTTAATGTAGCTTATATCCTTACTGATTTAAAGGTAGATGTACAAACACTTTGTGCTGCACTTTTACATGAAATCTTAAAAGATGAAAAAACAACTAAAGAAGAAATAGAAAAATTATTTGGAAATGAAATTGCTGATTTAGTAGAAGGTATTGATAAAATAAATCGTATGAGTTTTTCTAGTGAATCAGAAAGTATGGCTAATAACAATCGTAAAATATTAGTTGGTTTATCTGAAGATGTACGTGTTATATTTATTAAACTTGCAGATAGACTTCATAATATGCGAACTATTTGGGTTCATCCTGAAACTGTTCAAAAAGAAAAAGCTAAGGAAACACTTGATATATTAGCTCCTATTGCGCATCGCTTGGGTATTAGTAAAATTAAAAGTGAACTTGAAGATTTAGCTCTTCGTTATTATAAACCAGATGTTTATTTTTCTATTGTTGAATCTGTAAACAAAACAAAAAAAGAACGTGATAGTTTAATTGTCGAAATGATTAATACTATAGCTAATATATTAGAAGAAAATCATATTACTGCTGAAATTAAAGGTCGTGCTAAAAGTATTTATAGTATTTATAAAAAACTTGATAAAGGTAAGAAATTTAGCGATATATATGATTTACTTGCACTTCGTGTTTATGTTGAAACTAAAGCAGAATGCTATCAAGTATTAGGTTTAATTCATGCAATATATAAACCACTTCCTAAACGTTTTAAAGATTATATTGCTATGCCAAAACCTAATATGTATCAATCACTTCATACAACAGTTATTGGTATTGATGGTAATTTTTTTGAAATACAAATTCGTACTTATGAAATGGATTATATAGCTGAAAAAGGAATTGCTGCTCATTGGTCTTATAAAGAAAAGGGTAGTGGTTCAAAAGCTAATATGGTAAGTACTATGGAGCAAAAACTTCAATTTTTTAGAGCTATTATGGAATTAAAAGAAGATGCTAAAAATGATGAAGAAATGCTTGATAATTTACAGAATGATTTCTTTAATGATACTATTTATGTATTTACACCAAAAGGTGATGCTTTAGAACTTGCTAAAGGATCAACACCAATTGATTTTGCTTATGCAGTTCATACTGATGTAGGTAATAAAATGGTTGGAGCTATTGTAAATGGTAATATTGTATCATTTGATTATGAACTTCAAAATAATGATGTTGTTAAAATTAATACTAATAAAAATTCTATTGGACCTAGTGCTGAATGGCTTAAACTTGCTAAATCAGGTCAAGCTAGAGGCAAAATTAAAAGTTTTTTAAATCGTGTTGATAGAGAAAATTATTTAAAAAATGGTCAAGAATTACTTAGTAAAGAATTACGTCGTAAAAAAATTGTTTTTTCAGATTTTCTAACAACTGAAAATATTGATAAAATTTTATCAGAATTTAAATTAACAGATATTAATGAATTATATATTAATATTGGTTCTAATAAACTTACACCAATTCAAATAATACATTTTATTAATAATAGTGATATTAATACTAAAGAAGAAATAATATTAAAAAAATCTATTATTTCAAATACAAATATTAAACCAAATAAAAATGATATTATTGTAGAAGGTATTGATGAAATAAAAGTAAACGTTGCTTCATGTTGTAAGCCAATTCCAGGTGATGAAATAACAGGATTCATTACTAAAGGATATGGTATTACTATTCATAAACTTGATTGCCCAAATGTTGAAAATGAAGATGAAAGATTGATTGACGTAAGATGGAATGATAAAATTAATCAAAAATATTTAACAACCCTTTTAATTAGATGTAATCCTAATAATAATGTATTATTAGATATTATAGCTAAAACAACTAGTAATGATATTAATGTTAATAGTATAAATACTATTAATAGTGATAATAATGTTTTATATGAAATAACATTTAATGTCATAAATGTTGAAAGATTACATAAATTTATAAGAGACATAGAATTAATAAATAATGTTAATTCTGTAGAACGTATTATAAAATAATTAAGGGTTGATTTTGTGGGGATAAATAAAAGAATACTTAATTTATTTATTATAATTTTTATAATATATTTAATATATCAAAGTAGTGGATTATGGATAAATGTTATAAATTTATCTAAAAAAATAATATATCCACTTCTTTTTTCTTTTACACTAGCATATGCGATTTATCCCTTTTTTTTATTTTTAAAAAAAAAGAAACTGCCAAGTAGTATTTGTGTTATAATCATAATTAGTATTTTTTTTAGTATTGTTATTAGTTTTATATTATTTATAGTACCAATAATATCTAAAGAATTATATAATCTTTTTAATAGTTTAATAGTTTTTTTAGAATATTTAATGCATAAATATAATTTAAATATAACTAGTATTGAAAATATAATATTTGATAATTTCAATATAATAACAGATAATATTCAGGTATTACCTAAAATATTTAGTAAATTATCTAGTTTTATAACACTTATATTTTTATCGTTTTCCTTTTTTATTTATATACTTATAAATATGGATAAAATAAGAGGAGTTATTAAAAATATTAGTTTAAAAAAATCACAAAAAATACTATATTTATTAATAAATATTGATAAGGAATTAAAAGATTATTATAAAGGATTTACGAAAATTATGATTATTACATTATTTGAATATACAATATCATTTGTCATAATTGGACATCCAAATTACTTAATATTGGGATTTTGTGCTGCAATATCTAGCTTTATTCCATATTTTGGTGGTATAATAATCAATGGTGTAGCACTTTTACTTGCTTTTGTTATTAGTAAAAGTTTGTTTATAAAAACACTTATATTATCTTTTATATTATCAATGATTGATAGTTATGTAATTAATCCCTATGTATATGGAAAAACAAATAAGATACATCCATTTGTATCAATACTATCCTTTTTTATAGGTAGTACATTATTTGGAATTATAGGAATAATATTTTCGATGCCAGTAACTATTATATTATTAAAGATATTTAAGTTTTTAAAGGAGGATTTATATGATACAAAAACCTAAAGGAACATATGATGTTTATGGAGAAAAAGGTAAACAAATATTATATATTGAAAAATTATTTAAATGTTTAATGAGTAAATATAATTATGAATATTTTAAAACACCTATTTTTGAAGCTAGTGAATTATTTCATAGAGGAGTCGGAGAAACTAGTGATATTGTTTCGAAAGAAACATATGATTTTAAAGATCGTGGTGATAGAAATATGACTTTAAGACCAGAAGGTACTGCTGGTATTGTTAGAAGTTATATTGAAAATAAATTATATGGTAATGGTGGTTTAACTAAAGCTTGGTATTATGGTTCTATGTATCGTTATGAAAGACCACAATCAGGACGTTTTAGAGAATTTAATCAATTTGGTGTAGAAGCATTTGGAAGTAATGATCCTGCTCTTGATGCCGAAATAATTAGTATTCCTGTAACGCTTTATAAGATGTTAGGTTTAAAAGGAATTAAAGTAAATATCAATACACTTGGTGATAATGAATCAAGAAATAATTATCGTAATGCTTTAATTGAACATTTTAGACCACATCTTGATGAATTATGTGAAGATTGTAAAAATCGTTTTGAAAAAAATCCTCTTCGTTTACTTGATTGTAAACAAGATAAAGATTTAGAAGTAATGAAAACAGCTCCTAAAATTATTGATTACCTAAATGAAGAAAGTAGAAAACACTTTGAACTAGTTCAAGAATATTTAACACAAATGAATATAGATTATAAAGTTAATCCAGGTGTTGTTAGAGGACTTGATTATTACACACATACCGTATTTGAAGTAGAAGCTGATATTGAAGGATTTGGTAGTCAAAATGTTTTATGTGGTGGTGGAAGATATAATAATTTAGTAGAAACACTTGGTGGACCATCAGTTCCAGGTGTTGGATTCGCATTTGGTCTAGAAAGACTTCTTGCAGCATTAGAAGCAGAAAAAATTAATTTAGAGGATGAAGAACAAATTGATTTTTATATTATTCCAGTGGATGAAACAGTAAAAGCTTATGGAATGAATGTTTTAAATTTACTTAGAATTAATGGATTTAATGGTGATATTGATTATTTAAATAGAAGTATAAAAGCTAATTTTAAAACTGTAGATCGCTTAAATCCAAAATATATTATTATAATTGGTGAAGATGAAGTAAAAAATAAATTAGTTACTATAAAAAATAATAGTACTAAAGAAGAAGTTAAAATTAAAATAGATGAATTAATTGATTATTTAGATAATCAAGATTAATGAGGTGTAGTATGGATAAAATATATATGAAAGATTTAAAAAATTGTTTAGGACAAAAAATAGAAATACAAGCATTTGTAGATAATATACGTAATTTACAATATGTACAATTTGTAATATTAAGAGATAGTACTGGTAAATTACAAATGACTATTGAAAAAAATGAAGATAATAGTAAATTAGTAGAAATAATTGATAATCTAACACTAGAAAGTACTATTAAAGTAGTAGGTACTTTAATGGATAGCCCTAAGGTAAAATTAAATGGTATGGAATTAATACCAGAAAGTATTGAAGTAACATCAAAGTCACTTCCTGAACTTCCAATAGATATTAAAAATAAAGATAATACATTAAGAGAAACAAGACTTGATTATCGTTTCTTAGATTTAAGACGTGAAGATAATAATTTATTGTTTAAATGTGAAACATTACTTGAACATGCATTAAGAGAATATTGTATTAATAATAATTTTATGGAAATACATTCTCCTAAGATTGCTGCAGGAGCAGCTGAAAGTGGTGCTGAAGTATTTAAAATAGATTATTTTGGACAAACTGCTTGTTTATCACAATCTCCACAATTCTATAAACAAATGGCTATGGCATCAGGATTTGATAAAGTATTTGAAATAGGACCAGCATTTAGAGCAGAAAACTCACATACAAGTTATCATGCTACTGAAATTAATATGGCTGATGTTGAAATATCTTGGATTAAATCTTTTGAAGATGTAATGGATTTTGAAGAAGCATGGATTAAATATGGAATTGATAAACTAAAAGAAAAATAT
This sequence comes from Bacilli bacterium, assembly GCA_016290195.1. Lineage (GTDB taxonomy): Bacteria > Bacillota_I > Bacilli_A > RF39 > UBA660 > UMGS1045. The sequence continues at coordinate 11,884 of JAEETF010000038.1, forward strand.
GGTGAAGAAATAGAAAAAACATTTGGTGTTAAATTAAGTGACACAAGTGTAAAAATACCTAGAATTACTTTTAAAGAAGCTAAACAAATATTAAAAGATGAATTTAATTATATTGGTGAAAAAGAAGAAGATTTTGAACGTAAAGAAGAAAATTTATTATGTGAATTTGCTAAAAAGAAATATAATTGTGATTTCATCTTTGTAACTAAATTTCCATTTAGTGCAAGACCTTTTTATCATATGTTAGATGAAGAAGGACTTACTAATAGTTATGATTTATTATTTAAAGGTGTTGAAATTACTACTGGTGCTCAAAGAGAACACAGAGTTGATATTCTAGAAAAACAAATGGTAGAAAAAGATATAAATCCAGAATCACTTGCATTCTATTTAGATTTCTTTAGATATGGTTGTCCTCCACATGGTGGATTCGCAATCGGAGTTGCTAGAGTATTAATGCAAATATTTGAAATAGATAATATTCGTGAAGCTACATTTATTTATAGAGGACCAACTAGATTAAATCCATAAGGAAATGGTGAGAATGAATAAATTTTTTGATGATAAAGTAATGTCAAATGAACTTGTACATGATTTTCCTAAAGATTTTAGAAATATATGTACTAGTGTAGTAACTAAAATAGGTGTAGAAGCAAAAGGATTATCAGCAATTAAAGTAAGAGATGCTGGACCACTTACACATTTAATAACTTTCTTACTTTTAAAACAATATCAATTACAGTTTTCATATGGTGATGCGAAAATAACAAGTGCTTCATTTTATGACAAAGATAAAAATCCTGTACTTAGTCTTGCAGATGTAAGCAGTGAAGAAGTAATTTCTTTATTAAAAACAGTTATTGAAGAAACCATTGAAAGAGATAATATGATAGAAAATACAAGAAAAAGAAGCAAATAGCTTCTTTTTTTGTATATCAAATGTGAAGTATAGAGTAGTGTGTATACAAACATACTATTATTTGGTATAATATATAATATAGGAATGGAGGTATGAATATGAAGAAATTATTAAGTATTTTACTAATATTTGCTTTTTTATCGCCATATTTTATGCCTCTTTCAATTGTATTTGCTGCTACTGATGAATATGCAGTAATTGCTATTAAAAGTAATGGATCAGTTACAGAAGTTGGAAAATATAGTGAATATAGTAGTGCTAAAACAGCTATGAATAATTATAATTCAACAGAATCAGATGTTGCTGCTATTACTAGAAATGGTGTTTTAGTATATGTGAAATATGGTGTATTTAGACCAAATGCAGATTATTCTACACTTACATTTTCATCAGATTATGGCAGTAGATATATTAGTCCAAATTATAATAATGATGCAGTATTTCTAGATTATGATCCATCAACTAATAAAGTAGAATTTATGCTTTCTGGTGTTAGAGGATGGACTAGTGTGGAAAATGGGATGATATATCCAATTTCTTATATTACAGATGGTAGTAATACTTCATTTGATCCAAATAAAAAATATGTCCGTATTCTTTATTCCGGAGGAATAAGATTTAGAGAAGGACCTGGTACAAACTATAATCAAATAGGTTGTAATGGAGCTAATAGATGTACAACTGCTCAAGGTGGAATGTGGGCAACAGTTGGTGCTATTTATGAATGGTTAAATTATGGTAATGTTGTTAGCAATGAAGGATATGATTGGTATCAAGTTAAAATAAATGGAAAAGTAGGTTATATTGCTAATGAAGTAGCTACTCATGACCTTGAAGAATATAGTGTTAATTTGGGTACAAAACAAGACCTTCAAACATATTATTATGTAAATGGTAATGGTGAATTATATCATCAATATTACATTGCTGATAAATATATTGGTTATATTCGTATTGGAAAAGCACCTTTATATTTAACAAGTGATAAAATTTATTATAGTTTTGATGGCAATTATTTTTATACTAGTTTTGCTACTATGGTTAATGACTTAAGAAATAATAATCATAATAATGCGGTTAATAAAATGGCATATTATAATTATTATCAATATTTACCAACAAGATCTAGAACTAATTATGATGCAAATAATTTAAATAGTTATATTGGTTTTAATTCTAAAATTAATAGAACTGATTTTTATGAATTAAGATATAATGAACAAAAACAAACATATAAGTGGACTGCTAAAGATGGATGGGATGATTTCCCATCTGGACAATCAATGTTATATGGTGAAGGTGAAAATTTAATTTATTCACAAGAACAATATGGTGTTAATGCTGCTACAACACTTGCGATTTCTATAACTGAAAGTGGTTGGGGAAGAAGCTATATGTCAGTTCGTGAATATAATATATTTGGTCATGGTGCTTTTGATAATGCTCCAGATGAAAATGCTGCAAGTTATGAATCAATTGGAGCAGCAATAAATTCTCATGCATTCAATTATATTGCTCTTAATTATGGTAATCCAATTGATGGTTGGTGTTATAATGGTAGCCATTATGGTAATAAACTTAGTGGTAATAACGTCATGTATGCGTCTGATGCTTATTGGGGCGAGAAAATGGCAAGCAATTATTATTCACTTGATAAGAATTATGGTTTCCAAGATTATAATCGTTTATTAATTGGTATTAAAGAAAGTGCTGCATCTGCACCTGTTTATAGTAGTGCTACTACAAAGAGTGTTAAATACTATGATTTAAAAGCTGCTCCAAATATTCCAGTTATTATTTTAGGAGAAGTAAAAGGTGAAGAAATAAATGGTAACAGTGTTTGGTATAAAATACAAAGTGATGTACCAATTAATGAAAAACGTGAACTTGTTGATTTAAATTTAGGTACATATAATTTTGATACAAGTTATGCTTATATACATTCATCTTATATTGTAAAACAAAATAAAGAACCAATTATTAGTGCTACAAATAAAGAAATAGTTGGTGGTAAAACATTTAATCCTCTTGAAGGAGTAACGGCTTATGACATATTAGATGGAGATGTAACTTCTAAGATTGTAGTCAAGTCAAATAAAGTAGATACAAATAAAGTAGGAGTTTATGATGTTACATATACAGTAACAGATAGTGAAAATAATACTGCTACTAAAACAATAAAAGTTACAGTACTTTCTAGTAAACCAACAATATCTGCTGAAAATAAAACTATTGACGGTGGTAAAGCATTTAACGCACTTGAAGGAGTAACTGCTTATGATACAACAGATGGTGATATAACATCTAAAATAGTTGTTAAATCAAATAAAGTAGATATAAATAATGCTGGAATATATGATGTTACATACAGTGTAACTGATAGTGATAAAAATACTACTGAAAAAACAATAAAAGTTACAGTAACATTTGGTAAACCAATCATAAGTGCAAGTAATAGAGATGTTAGTATTAATTCTAAATTTAATCCTTTAGAAGGAGTAACAGCAGTTGATTATGCAGGAAAAGATATTACATCTAGTGTTAAAGTAAAAGAAAATACTGTTGATACTTCAAAAGCAGGAACATATAAAGTAACATATAGTGTAACTGATGATAAAAATAATAATGTTGAAAAAACAATTACTATTGTTGTATTATCTGCTAAACCAGAAATAGTAGCTGAAAATAAAACAATAATTATGTATGATATATTTGATCCTTTAGCTGGTGTTACTGCTAGTGATAGAGAAGATGGAAATGTTACTTCTAAAATAGTTGTTAAAGAAAATAAAGTTGATATTGGAAAAGCAGGAACATATAAAGTAACATATAGTGTAACAGATAGTAATAATAATACAACTACTAAAACTATTGATGTAACAGTTAATAAATCAAATTATAAAGAAACTGATAATTTATATTATTTTGATTCAATGAAAATTGTTGATAATAAATTAAGAATTAAAGGTTCTATGGCACTTGTTAATGTAAATAATAGTTTAGAAAGTAATATCAAATATACACTTGTAATGACAAATGAAATAGATGGTTCAAAGATATATCAAGATATACCTAGAATTACTGATAAAAATAATATGCCATTTATTATTGATAGTGATCCAGGATTTGATTATACATATTCATGGTTTGATGGTGAAATAGATTTAACAAATGTTCCATATGGTGATTATTCTCTTTCATTAGTTGCTCATAGTAATACTTTTATTTCATCAATAACACTTACTAATATATTTGGTGCACCAATGCCAAATGTATATAAAACAACTGGTAAAGAAGTATTAATAAGAAATGAATATGAAACAAGAAATGCACCAATACAGTTATTTGTTCGTGAAAAAATATTAACTGATAAAACTGCAGATTCTAATTATAATATTTATAATGAATATAGTACTATTAATATTAAAAATGATATTTTAAATATAAAAGGTGCTTCACATATAATAGGTGGTAATTATGCATCTGATACTAAAGTGACAAGAACTCTTGTATTTGAAAATATCAATACATTTGAAAGGTATACATATGATATAGGAAGTATTACAACAGGTGATTATACAATTGAACTTCGTGCTTCAGATGGATTTGATAAAACTAGAGCATGGTATGAAACTGCTATTAATATTGCTGATTTACCAGTAGGTACATATAGCATTTTAATAGCTACATCATCTAATGTTTCTGATTTTGGTGAATTACAAGATATCTTTAATAGAAAAATAGACGTAACAGCAACTATTAATGGTAAGAAGTATTCATTCAATGTTAATACTGATAAAAGATATAGAATAGAGCTTAAAGTTGAAAAGAATTAAGCTCTTTTTTTGTATAAAAAAACATTAGCTTAGCTAATGTTTATTCATTTATAATAATTGTATATTCTTGACAATCTTGAATTGTAGAACCTGATGTAATAGGGGAATCACTATGAATATAACCAGATGATCTATTACCAGCTCTTGTTGTAAAATAGAATGTGACATTTGGATATTTACTTGATAATTTTTCTCTTAATGTCGCAATAGTTGCATTTGCAGATCCTCCAACCCAAGCAGGTTGAATAATTAATGTATGCGTTTCAGTAGATGTACAAGTATAAACAGGTTCTGGCTCTGGTTCAGGACCACTACTTATATAAAGAGTCATACTTGTGTATTCAGCCACTTCTGAGCCACTACTCATTGTTTGATACATAATATAACCAGCATCAACATCAGAACTATATCTATAACTGAAGTAACAATCAAGTGCATAATTATCACATAATGTAGATGCTTCATTTTTAGATTTATTATAGAAGTTTGGAACAGTTGTAGATTTTCCTTTAGAATATGTTACATGAATTGTATCTTTAATATTAATTACTTCACCAATACCAGGTGTAGTACTGATTATTTCACCATTTAATTTATCAGAAAATTCAGCATTTTCTTCATATTGAAGTCCTAAGCTATTAGCCCAAGAACGAAATGCTCCAATACTATCAAATCGTTCCATTTTTAATTTTCCTTTAGAAACTGTTATTTCAACAATTGCGCCTTCTTCTAATTTAGTATTTATAGCGGCACTACTTGAAATAATTTTTCCTTCTTCAATTTCATTATCATATGCTTCTTTAAAAGTTAATTTAAGTTTATGTTCACTGACCCAACTAGTTACTTCATTAACGCTCATAGTTGTAAAATCAGGAATATTTATTTCTTTGCCTTTAGAAACTATTAAAGTAATTGTATTAGTTTTAGGATCAATAATAGTTCCTGCTTTTTCACTTTGACTTACACAATAATTACGACTAATAGTATCAGAAAATTCATAAGCTATTTCATATTTAATACCATTTCTTTTAAGCCATAAATCAGCTTCATTTAATGATTTGCCTTTAAAATCAATTAATTCAACTGGAACTAAATCACTTTCTTTACCTAGAGATACTAAAAGTGTTAATTCATAACTTCTTCTAATTTCACCACTTATACTTTGTTCAATTATTATATCTCTTGCATATGTATCATTAAGTTCATAATTTATTTTAACATTACTCATAAAGTTTTTATTAATTATTTCCATGGCATCATCAATATTCATACCAATTAAACTTTGAAGAATAAATTTTTTATCAAGACTAGGTCCACTAGAAACTAAAACATTTATTTCTTTTATATCTTTAAGAAGAGTTCCAGCTGCAATATCTTGACTAATAATATTGTATTCAGGAATAGTATCACTATATTCATATAGTTGATTAATAGTAATATTATTTTTTTCTCCCCATAATAAAACATCATTAATATTAGTATTATAAAAGCTCTTAAGTGTAACTAAAGTATTAAGTTTAATAGTATTAGTTAAAACTAATAAATTAAAACCAATAAATATAAATACTAAAAAACTACTTATACTAAATAAAATATTATGAAATTTCTTTTGCTTAAATAATGAAGTCATAAGTAAAGAAATTGATGTTAAACATAATATTAAACTACTTATAATTAAAAATGTTTGATTGATTTGTTTATCACAAAATACTAATGTATAAACTAAAAATACAATTGAAATTGTAAAAGTTAAACCTGACACAATAGTACTAATTAAAAAAGATTTATTTGATTTTTCCATATAACTTCCTCCTACATTAATTATACATTACTTTAATTTAAAAATAAACAAACAAAAAAAATCTATTGTAAAGTATTTGAATATGATATAATCTATTTAATAGGAGAAATGATATATGTGTAAATTTAGTATAATTATTCCTGTTTACAATGTCGAAAAATTCTTAGAAAAATGTTTAAACAGCATTTTAAATCAAGATTATGATGATTATGAAGTAATAGTTATTAATGATGGTTCAACTGATAATTCAAGAAATATTTTAAAAAATTATGAGAATAATAAAAAGATTACTATAATTGATGAAGAGAATCAAGGATTATCAGCAGCACGAAATAATGGTATTAAAAAAGCTAAAGGTGATTATTTATTATTTGTTGATAGTGATGATTATGTAGCTTCTGGTTTTTTAAAACATCTTTCTCATTTGTCAGTAAATAACTATGATTTAATTAAATTTCAATATGAAGAAGTATATGAAGATAAAAATATATCTAAAAAAGATTCTTTTAAACTTGATAAAGAAATTAGTGGACAAGATTATTTTTTAGAAAAAGTAGAAACTCATAGTCCATTTGAAATGGCCTGGGCTTATGCTTATAATCGTAAGTTTTGGATAAAAAACAATTATGCTTTTCGAGAAGGAACTTATCATGAAGATTTTGGATTAATACCATTAATAATAATTAAAGCTAAAAATATTTATGTTACATCATTTACGGGATATTATTATAATCAAATTAATAGTAGTATTATGCGAAATACTAATTATGAAAAAGAAATAAAAAAAGCTAATGATTATTTAATTCATTTTGATTATTTATATGAGAATTCTAAATATGTAGCTATGCCAATTAAAACTAGAAAATACTTTAATAGTTATTTAGCTAATGCGATTTTAGATAAATATAATTTGTTAAAAAAAGAAGATAAGAAAATATATTTAAAAGAAATAAAGAAAAGAAAAATTACTAATTTACTTATAGATGATAGTTTAGTACGTAAAATAAAAAAACTTTTTATGAAAATAAAATATTAGCACTCTAAAGAGTGCTTTTTTTGACAAAAAAAGACAATTAATTATGCCAAAATAATATTGGTGATAATATGCGATTTAAAATTATAGTTCCAATTATACTGGCAATTATATCAGGTTTTTTAATGACTAAATTTGTATATAATCAGTATGATTATAGTTTTGATTTAAAAACAGTATTTGATGGTAATGTTTCAAGAGCATACTTTATTGAAATAGGATCATTTGATACATATGAAGATATGAAAATAGGTGCATCTAATTTAGCTTCATATATATATGAACAAATTTCCAATAAATATTATGTATATACAGCAATTACAAAAAGTAGAGAAAATGCTAAAAAACTAAAGGAATACTTTAGTAAAAATGGGTATAATATATATATAAAAGAAATTGCTATTGAAAATGAAGCATTTATGGAAAAATTATATGAGTATGATACATTACTTGCGAATCTTAATGATGAAAAAGCAATAATGACACTTTGTACTCAAGTACTAACAACATATGAGGAGCTGGTTACTAAAAATGTACACAATTAAAGATATTCCAATAAATGAAAGACCTAGAGAAAGATTAATTAATTATGGATCTGAAACACTATCTAACGAAGAATTACTGGCAATAATTATTAAAACAGGTACTAAAAAAATATCTGCAAAAATGCTTGCTAATAATTTATTAGTTGCTATTGGTGGAATTGAAAAACTAAAAGAAATTAATTATGAATATTTAGAAAGTATTATAGGTATTGGCCCTGCAAAAGCTTGTGAACTTTTGGCGGCTATAGAACTTGGAAAAAGGATAAATAGAGAAGTTAAAAGTTTAAAAAAAATTAAATTTAATAATTCTAAGGTAGTTTATGATTATTATTCTAAAGAACTAGATGGAGTTAAACAAGAACATTTTTATGCTATATATTTAGATAATAATAAAAAAATAATAAAAGATAAATTATTATTTGTAGGTACTTTAAATAAAAGTTTAGTTCATCCTAGAGAAATATTTAAAGAAGCATGTTTAATTAGTGCATCTAGTATTATTTGTATTCATAATCATCCAAGTGGTAATATTATTCCAAGTAAAGAAGATATAGTTCTTACTAATAATTTGAAAAATATAGGTAATTTAATGGGAATACCTATTGTTGATCATATTATAATTGGTAAAAATAATTATTATAGTTTTTTTGAAAATGGGGATATTTAGCTTTTATTGTTAATTAAAATATATTATAATTAAAAGGGTGGGGTTTATGTATAGAAAGAAAAGAAAAGATAAAAAGAGTATTGTTATTGTTATAAGTTTAATTATAGTATTAGTTATTTCTGTATTTATTTATATCATGAATAAAAAAAGTAATCTAAACCCTTTTGAAAAAATAATTAAAGATACTGTTTTAACAATTGGTAGTGTTATTACTAAACCAGTTAGTTTTATATCTGATAAAATAAATGAAAGTAAAGAAAAAAATAATTTATATGAAAAATATAAAGACTTAGAAGAAAAATATAATAATATTAAAAATTATGAAGAAGAAATAGATAATTTAAAACAAGAAAATACTGAACTTGCTAAATTATTAGAAATTCAAAATATTTTAACTGATTATGATTATGTAAATGCTACAATAGTAAATCGTGAAATTAATTTTTGGTATGATACATTTACTATTGATAAAGGTGAAAGTAGTGGCATTGATATAAATATGGCTGTTGTAACACCTGATGGATTACTTGGAAAAGTAATTGAAACTAGTAATTTATATAGTAAAGTAAAACTAATAACTAGTGAATCATTAGGACAAAAAATATCAGTACGTATTAAAATTGCTGATGGAAAATATGTATATGGTCTTTTATATGATTATGATAGTGATAAAAAATGTTTTTTAATTGAAGGAATATCTGAAAATGTAGATATACCTATTGGTTCAACTGTTAAAACAACGGGTATGAGTGACATATTTCCTAAAGGTATTGTAATTGGCAAAGTTGAAGGAATTGAAAAAGATAATTTTGATTTAACAAAAATAGTAGAAGTAAAACCAAGTGTAGATTATGATTCTTTTAGTTATGTTACAGTTCTTAAACGAAAGGAAGTAAATAATGAATAAATATTTAATTGTTATTCTTTCTTTCTTTATTGAACTTAGTTTATCACTTATATTTTATAAAAATACTATTTTCCTTAATACATTTTCATTATTATCAATTTATATAATATATCCTTTTTTTAAAAACAATAAAAGAAAATTTTTTATAATAATTATTATTTTAGGATTTATATATGATCTTGTATGTAGTAGTATTTTTGGTGTTAATTTGATATTATTTTTTATTTCAGCAGTTATTATTGCATTTATACATGATAATTTTAGTGTAAATTATTTAAACAGTTTAACTGCTAGTATATTAATGCTTATTATATATCGTTTTCTTACTTATTTTGCATTTATTAAAGTAAATAAATTAGGATTTGATTTTAAAATATTCATAAGTAGTATTTATTCAACATTAATTTTAAATACTTGTTATATAACTATGCTTTATTTTTTATTAAGAAAAAGAATGTATAAATTAAAATATTAAACATATTGTTTAATAGGGTGATTATATGAATGAGTATTTATATTGTAGTAAATATAATAATGCACATAAATTTTTCTTTAATAAATATATTATTAAATTTTTAATACTTGTTGTAGTAACCCTTATTTTATTAATTATCTTAAAAACTAATAAATCTTTTAGAAGTGTTTTTTATAAAAATATTTATGAAAAGCACTTTTCTTTTGTAAGTATTAATAATTATTATCAAAAATTATTTGGAAATCCTATACCATTTTCTGATTTTTTTACAGATAGTGATAAAACAGTATTTAGTGAAAAAATTAAATATGATGCAGTTACTAAATACTATGATGGATATTCATTTACAGTTAATAATAATTTATTAGTTCCAGTTATAGAAACAGGAATGGTTATTTTTATAGGTGAAAAAGAAAATTTAGGAAATACAATAATTATTGAACAAATAGATGGTACAGAAGTTTGGTATGGAAATATTACGGATATTAATGTAAAAATGTATGATTATATAGAAAAGGGTAGTGTATTAGGAAATACTATATCAGATAAATTATATTTAGTCTTTAAAAAAGATGGTGAGAGTATTTCTTATGAAAAATATTTATAAATTAAAGTTTCATCCTCTTTTTAGTTTATTAACAATTATTTGCGTTATAACAGGAAATTTTAAAAAATTCTTTTTATTTATGTTAGTAATTTTATTACACGAATTAGGTCATATATTAATGGGAATAATATTAAAACAAAAAATAGAAAAAGTAATTATTTTACCATTTTGAGGAATAACTATATTTAATATGTTTTTAAATATAAAAAAATATAAAGAATTTTTAATAGCTATATCAGGACCAATTATGCAAATAATTAGTTTTATGATTTTAAAAAATATTATAAATAATTATAATTTTTATTATTATAATTTAGTAATTTTAATATTTAACTTAATACCTATATATCCTTTAGATGGAAGTAAAATATTAAATGTTATATGTAATTGTTTTTTTAGTTATAATTATTCTTTTCATATTATGATTATAGTATCACTTATATTTATATCAATTTCTATATTTATTTTAATTAATTTAAAAATAAATCTTTTATTAATAATAATATTTATTTTTTTAATAATAAAAACTATCCAAGAATTATTTAATTATAGAAATATATATAATAAATTTTTATTTGAAAGATATTACTATAATTTTAATTTTTCAAAAATAAAATATATCAAAAATATTAAAGATTTTTATAAAGATCGAAGACATTTAATCTATAATAATAAAATTTATCAAACAGAAAAAGATATTTTACGAAAAAGGTTTGACTTCCAAAGGAATATATGATAAAATCAATAGGTATGTAGAGCCTCACTCTACAACCACACAGAAGAGGTTTAAAAAAATTACCTCAATGGTGAGTCTTAGTTAAAAGGAGGTAGATTTATGAAAGCAGTTATTGAAACTGGTGGAAAACAATACTTAGTTGAAGAAGGTTCAGTTATCTTTGTTGAAAAATTAGATGCTGAAGAAGGAAAGAAAGTTACTTTTGATAAAGTATTAATGGTAAATGATGCTGTTGGTTTTCCTTATGTTGACGGAGCTAAAGTAGAAGGTGAAGTTGTTAAACAAGGAAAAGAAAAGAAAATTATTGTTTATCATTACAGACAAAAGAAAAAATTCCGTAAAAAACAAGGTCATCGTCAACCATATACTAAAGTAGAAATTAAATCAATTAAAGTTAAATAATATGATAAAAATTAGTATAGAAAAAGATAATGACATAATCAAAAAAATTACTATTAAAGGTCATTCTGGATATGCAGAGGCTGGATCAGATATTGTTTGTTCTAGTGTTAGTACAATGGCTATTACAACCATTAATGCATGTTTAAGAATAGATGAAAGTAGTATTACTTATAAAGATAGTGATGGTTTCCTTGAAATGAAAATTAATAAGGAAGATAAAATAATAAATAGTTTAATCGAAAACATGGTTAATTTGCTAGAAGAGTTAAAAAGCAATTATCCTAAAAATATACAGATTAATTAGGAGGTGTTAATTGTGCTTAATTTAATGAAACTTAATATTCAGTTATTCGCTCATAAAAAAGGACAAGGTTCAACTAAGAACGGTCGTGATTCTGAATCAAAACGTCTAGGAGCTAAAGCTGCTGATGGAGAATATGTAACAGGTGGTTCAATATTATATCGTCAACGTGGAACAAAAGTTTATCCAGGAAAAAATGTTGGAATTGGTTCTGACGATACAGTATATGCTAAAGTACCAGGATATGTAAAATTTGAACGTGTAGGTAAAGATCGTAAACAAGTTAGTATTTATCCTGAAAGAGTTTAAAATTTAATAATAGTTTAATTTGAAAGTAGAAGTATCCACTTCTCACCCGATTATGAATAATTTTGGGTCAAAGCAAGAAATTTGTTTTTTTGGTGGATACATATATGTATTCACTTTTTTGATATTTTGGAGGTGTCATATATCGCTATAAAAGAAAAAGATTTGTTTATTAATGAACAAATAAGAGCTAAAGAAGTAATGGTTATAGGACCTAATGGTGAACAATTAGGAATAAAGTCTTTAAAAGATGCATTAACACTTGCTTCATATGCAGGTTTTGATCTTGTACTTATTAGTCCAAATGCAACACCACAAGTTTGTAAAATAATGGATTATAGCAAGTTCAAATATGAAAATAAGAAAAAACAAAAAGAAAATTTAAAAAAACAACGTGAAAGTAATTTAGAAATGAAAGAATATCGTTTATCAGTATCAATTGATGTTCATGATTTTAATACAAGAGTTAATAATTCACGTAAATATTTAGAAAAAGGACATCGTATTAAAGTTACAATTCGTTTTAAAGGAAGAGAACTTGCACATACTGAATTAGGTGCTGATGTACTTATGAGATTTGCAACTGCTCTTGAAGAAGTTGCAAGCATAGAACAAAAACCAGCAATGGATGGTCGTTTTATGACAATGATATTAATGCCAAAGAAAGAAAAGTAGGAGGAATAATATGCCAAAGTTAAAAACACATAAAGGAACTGCAAAAGTTTTAAAAGTAAGACCAGGTGGAACAATTAAAATTGGAAAACCAGGTTCAAGACATAATACAGGAAAGAAGAATACTGCACAAAATCGTAGTGCACGTAAAGGTTCTTTACTAACAAAAGCAGATTACAATCGCTTAAAAGAAATAATTAAATAAATTTACAATTTATAATTGAAGGAGGAAAGATAATATGCCAAGAGTAAAAAATGGTACAATTCATAGAGCTCGTAGAAAAAAAGTTTTAAAACAAGCAAAAGGATATTTTGGAAGTAAACATAGATTATATAAAACAGCTAAAGAACAAGTTATGCATTCACTTAGTTATGCATATAGAGATAGAAAACAAAAGAAACGTGATTTTAGAAAATTATGGATCACAAGAATTAATGCAGCATGTCGTTTAAATAATATTAGCTATTCTAAATTTATTAATGGACTTGCAAAAGCAGGAGTAGATATCAATAGAAAAATGCTTTCTGAAATAGCTATTGCAGATGCTAAATATTTTGCAAATTTAGTTAAGGTAGCTAATGATGGACTTGCTGGTAAAAAACCAGCTGCTGTTAAACCAGTTCCAGTAAAAGAAGTTACTGCTGAAAAGAAAGAAACTGTTAAAAAAGAAACAGTAAAAGCAGCACCAGCTAAGAAAGAAACAGCTACTAAAAAAGCAACTGCTCCAAAAAAAGAAACTGCTACTGCTAAAAAAGCAGCTCCAAAAAAAGAAACAACAGCTAAAAAAACAACTACAGCAAAAAAAACAGCTACTAAAAAAGCTGAATAATACTATGAATAAAGGCTTAGGCCTTTTTTTGTTTTTCTAATTTACTTAATTATATATATCATGATATAATTATAATGGTGATGCAGTTTGAAAAAAGTAACAATTCTTGCACTTCATTTAGGATATGGTGGTATTGAAAGATGTATATCTAATCTTGCTAATGTCTTAATTAAAGATTATGAAGTAGAAATAATTTCAACATATAAAATATATGATAAACCATCATTTTATATAGATGATAAAGTAAAAATAAAATATTTAATAGAAGATTTAAAACCTAATCAAAGAGAATTAAAAGCTGCAATTAAAAAGTTTAAGATAATTACTTCTATAAAAGAATTTAAAAAAGCTTTAAAAATATTAAAATTAAAAAAGAATTTAATGATAGAAGCAATAAAAAATTGCAATAGTGATGTAATTATTTCTACAAGAGATATACATAATTTATGGCTTAGTAAATATGGAAATAAAAAAGCTTTACGTATTGGTTGGGAACATAATCACCACAATAATAATCAAAAATTTATTAAAAAAATAGTAAATTCAGTTAAAGAACTTGATTATTTTGTACTTGTATCTAAAGAATTGACTTTATTTTATCAAGAACAACTTAAAGATACTAATTGTAAGGTAGTACATATACCAAATATGCTTGATTATTATCCTAAAAAAGTATCAGATTTAAAAGAAAAAAGAATTATATCTGTTGGTAGATTAAATCCTGAAAAAGGATATTTAGATTTAATAGATGTTTTTAAAATGGTTCATGATGTATACCCTGATTGGTCACTTGATATTATGGGATCAGGTGTATTAAAAGAACAAATAGAGAAAAAAATAAAAGAGTATAATTTAGATGACAAAATAAAATTACATGGTTTTCAACCTAGAGAATATATAAATGAATATTTGGAAAAAAGTTCAATATATGTTTTGCCTTCTAAAACAGAATCATTTGCAATAGTACTTTTAGAAGCATTTGCATTTGGTATTCCAGCTGTTGCATTTACTAGTGCTCAAGGTGCAAATGAAATTATCAAAGATAACTGGGATGGATACTTAATCAAAGATAGAGATAAACAAAAAATGGCAAAACGTATTTGTGAATTAATTAGTAATTATAATAGAAGATTTATAATGGGACAAAATGCTTTCAAAAAATCTAAAAATTATTCTCAAGAAAAAATAAAAAAACAATGGATTATGTTAATAGAAAATGGTAGATAATATGCGAAAAAGAGTTTTATTTATTTCTAGTACTGGTGGACATTTAACTGAATTATTAGAATTAAAAGAATTATTCAAAAAATATGAGTATGCAATTGTTACAGAGAAAACTGCATCTACACTTAGTCTTAAAGAAAAATATAAAAATGTACATTATTTAATATATGGTACTAAACATCATATGTTGTCTTATATATGGAAAACACCAGTAAATATTATAAAAAGTTTATATTTATATTTTAAAATAAGACCAAAAGTAATTATTACAACTGGAGCTCATACTGCAGTTTGGATGTGCTATATTGGTAAAATATTTAGAAGTAAAATTATATATATTGAAACACTTGCAAATATGAAAACAAAAACATTATCTGGTAAACTTATTTATCCTATTGCTAATAAATTTATAGTTCAATGGGAAGATATGTTAAAGTTATATCCTAAAGCTATATATGGAGGTTTTATATTTTGATATTTGTAACACTTGGAACTCAAGATAAAAGTTTTAAAAGACTTTTAGAATTAATAGATAAAGCAATTGTTGATGGATATATTAAAGATAAAGTTATAGTTCAAGCAGGTGTAACTGATTATAAATCAGATAAAATGGATATATATAATTTAATATCAATGGATAAATTTAATGAATATATTGAAAACTGTGATTTATTAATTACTCATGGTGGTGTTGGTTCTATTTTAAATGGATTAAAAAACAATAAAAAAGTTATTGCTGTACCAAGACTTTTAAAATATGATGAACATGAAAGCGATCATCAAATACAAATTGTAGATGCTTTTTATGAAAAAGGATATATATTAAAGGTAAATGATGGTGATGACTTTAATAAAATATTAAATGAAAGCAAAAAATTTGAACCAAATAAATTTATATCAAATAATCAAAAATTTGTTAGTTTAATAGATGATATGATAGGAGAGTGGATTAAATGAAAGTACTTGTAACTGGTGGAGCTGGTTTTATTGGAAGTCATACTTGTGTAGAACTTCTTAATAATAATTATGATATCGTAGTAGTTGATAATTATTCTAATTCTAAACCAGAAGTAATTGATAAAATAAAGAAAATTACTGGTAAAGATTTTAAAAATTATGAAATTGATATTTGTGATAAAGAAAAATTAGATAAAATATTTGCTGAAAATAAAATAGATGCAGTCATTCATTTTGCTGGTTATAAAGCAGTAGGTGAAAGTGTAAAAAAACCACTTATGTATTATCGTAATAATATTGATTCCACATTAACTCTTTTAGAAGTAATGAATAAATATAATTGTAAAAATTTAGTATTTTCATCAAGTGCAACTGTATATGGTAGTCCTAATAGTTTACCTATTAAAGAGGATTTTCCATTATCAACAACTAATCCATATGGAACTACTAAGTTAATGATTGAAGGTATTTTAAAAGATTTATATATTTCAGATAAAGATTTTAATATTACACTTCTTCGTTATTTTAATCCAATTGGTGCTCATGAATCAGGTTTAATAGGGGAAAATCCTAATGATATTCCAAATAATTTAATGCCATATATTGTTAAAGTTGCTACTGGTGAATATGATCATTTAAATATTTTTGGTAATGATTATGATACTATTGATGGAACTGGTGTTAGAGATTATATTCATGTTGTTGATTTAGCTATTGGGCATATTAAAGCTTTAGAACATTTAAATGGACTTAGAATTTATAATTTAGGTACTGGTAAAGGTACTAGTGTATTAGAACTTGTAAATACTTTTTCAAAAGTAAATAATGTGCCTGTAAAATATGAAATAACAGATCGCAGAGCTGGAGATATAGCTGCTTGTTATGCTGATGTAAAGAAGGCATTTAATGAAATTGGTTTTAAAGCTACTAAAACAATTGAAGATATGTGTCGCGATGCATATAATTTTGTAATACAAAATAAAAAGTATTGAAAATTTAAATACAATAATGTATAATGATTACGAAAGAAGGTAGGGAAAATGGAAAAAGCAAAAACAGCAATAATTGTTGTATTGATGTGTATCATTACTGGAATTACTTCAATATATATCTATAAGAAGTATGATAAAGCTAATGAAGACATTAAGAAAGATAGTGAAAAGAGAACAGAAAATAATACACAAAAGGGAAATAATACTGTAACACCAAGCAATAACAATAGTGGAAGTACTGAAACTGAAAAAGTAGTTGTCACACCAACAGAAAGTGTAGTTACACTAAATGTTGAAGTTAAAAACAACAGATTTTATGTAAATGGTAATATGGTTGATTTTTATACTCCATCAGAAGTTCGTGCTAATAATAATGTACATTCTGAAGATGAATTCTATTGTAATGGAACTGAAAAAACTGGTTATAGATATGAACAAGTAGGTGATGTTTTATTTGTTCAAGTAGAACCATGTAATACAATTTATATTACTGAAAATTATTTTGTAGATGCAACTGGAAAAATATTAAAGAAAGTAAATGGATATCTTCCAGATATTACTCTTAGTACAACTGATCCATTTATTGAAATTGCTAAAATTACTGATAATTCAATTTATTTAATAGTTAGAGATACAGGAATTATTTTAGGTTCAGAACAACCGGTTTGTGACAGAATTGCTGCTGGTAAACAAGAAGATATAGCTAGATATGTTGATAAAATAACATATGAAAATGGAGAATTTACTGTAGAATATGCTGTTGATAAGACAACATTTGCACAATATCGTGTTATACGTAAAATAAATTGTCCAGATGTAGTTGCTGATTATGGTAATTCAAAAGCTGTAGAGGGAACAACTGATGAAGTTGCTGCTATTAAAGATAATAAATTATTAATTTTGAATGATAAAAATGAAGTACTTTCAGAACTTGCGACTTTAGATTCCAACAATTATGAAATATATAGTGCTAAATTTATTAATACTGATGATAAATTATGTAAGGTTTCAAATGCAGGTACATATATCTTCTTAAGTAAAAGAGTAACAAATGGTAATGGTGAAAAAGTATATGCTATCTATTATAATGGAAAATATGGTACTCATTCAGAATTAACTGAACAAGATGCAACAGGTGCTTTTGGTAATTTAGTATCATGTAAATAAAAGAACTTTTTAGTTCTTTTTTTGTTTAAAAACATATAATAAAATGTAACACTTTGACAAATTTAAAAAAATATGATATGATGTTACGCGGAAATGGCGCATTATTCTAGTCGACCATTTTACTATGAAGACAGGGCTAAAAAACTGTTAAAGAGCATATCTGTGAAGCCTCTGGTGCTTGCTTCTTACGCCCAGTTTGGGGTGAGTGCTGGTTGATAGGAATGTCTGGGCGAGCGTAATGGCATACGTATCCGACCCACCATTTGGGAGACCTATTATTGTGGTGAGCCTATACACGAATAGTTGACGGACTTATTACGAAATGGGATTAAACCTACTTTGTGGCGAAAGCTATGGGTAGTGTAGCTTGTCTTGAGTGATATGCGGGGATAAGTAGTTCTATATATGTTGTTTGGCCGAATAATATATATACTGTACTTTGAAACGTATGTTGCAAAAAAGAACTAATAGTAAAAAAGTCGGTGGGGAAATCCCCTAGAGTGTATTATTACATAGGATTGCAGTGTGTACTAAGTGGCAATCAAGTCATACAATTGGCAACAATGTATTGTTTCTTTTAAAGGGGAACCACATATTTGGTAACGAATATGTAAGAAACAGGGAAATCCTATCTTGACCTAAGACGCAAAGTTAACTATGGCAATAGGCCATTTTTTTTAATTAAGGAGTTATAATGAGAAAGAATAAAGAGATACTTAATTTATTGAATTTAACAAATAAAAAAGAAAAGAAAATAAAAAGACTGATTGATTGGAAATGGATTATTAAAATTCTAATAGTTGCTTTTTCTATATCACTTGCATTTTCATTTATAGCTGAATTAACAATACCAAATGTTAATATAGCAATTGGTATAATACTTGTTATAACCTTTATCATTATAGGTGTTATATTTGATATGATTGGTGTTGCAGTTACAGCAGCAGATGAAAAAATATTTAATTCTATGAGTGCTAGAAAAGTAAAAGGCGCACGTCTTGCTGTTATTTTTAAAAAAAGTGCTGATAAAGTTTCATCATTTTGTAATGATGTAATAGGGGATGTATGTGGAATTATTTCTGGTTCTGCAGGTGTTATTATTGCTACTTCAATTGCTAACAGATTTAATTTTAATTCACTTTGGACATCACTTATTATTACAGCAATTATAGCTGCATTAACAATAGGGGGTAAAGCAATTGGTAAAAGTTATGCTATAAATAAAAGCAATGTTATTTTATATAGATTTGCAAAATTTATATCACATTTTAAGAAAGAAAAATAATCTTTCTTTTTTTTCACATTTTTTTCATATTTCTATTATTTAAATTACATAATACTCTAGTAATATTGTAGGTGTAAAGGAGATGATACATGATTAATATAAATTAAATGAATTAAATAATTAAAACAATAAATGTTAATATAAATTAAGAAAGATGGTGATAAAAAAAACTTTCTAATCAGAAAGTTTTTCGGCATTTTTAAAATTCATTTTAGCTATTTCTTTTAACTTAGAAATACCATATTTTTCTTTTATAGTTTTAGCAACTTCATCAACTGCAGTTCCCGCACCTTTTGGTAAGAACATATCAAGACTTTGTCCTAATTTGTCAAATTCTTTTATAAATATAAACCTACTAATCATAGATGCACACGCAACACTTAAGCATTTATCTTCAGCTTTTGTTGTAAAAGTAATACCACGACATACTTCTTTCGAATCCCTAAGATAACTATAATAAACAAACTCCTTGGCAAATTGGTCAACAACAATATAGTCTGTATTATGATATTGTTTAGCAAGTTCAATTAAAACTTTGTTATGAAGAATAGCTTTAATTTTATTCATATTTAAATCCTTTGAATAAAAATTATTATACTCTTTATTAGTTAAGATGAAACTTTTATATGGAATTCTTTTAATAATTTTTGGTACTATTTCCATAATTTTCTCATCAGTTATTTTTTTAGAATCTCTTACTCCTAATTCTTCTAGAAAAGGAATATCTTCCTTCGTAACATAACTGCTAGTAACAACAATAGGGCCAAAGAAATCCCCAGTTCCAACTTCATCAGAACCAATAGTAGTAGCATTATATAATTTTTTATCAATAGGATTTTCTTTTTTTTCTTTTGTTTCTTTTTTCTCTTTTTCTTTAATTTCTTTACCTGGATTTAAATGCCTTTCGAGTTCTTTCCACATATTCGCATCTATATCAGCACTTACTCCTTGAAAAACCATAGATCCTGATTCATATAAAGTTACTACAGTATCTTCTTCATCAGCTTGAAAAATCGCATATTGTGGTGTTTTTTCACGTTTTTTATCTTGAAAATATTCAATAGCTTTTTGTTTAGTATTTTCACTTACTTTAAATGATATAGTCATAAAAATGCCTCCTACATTTATTTTACCATAAAAAATTAAAAATCTTTCTTTTTATTTCATTTTGTAATATAATTTTAATAGAAGGGTGTATGATTTGATGAATTTTATTGATATTTTAATAATTGTTTTCTTAGCATTTGGTGCCTTTTTAGGATTTATAAGAGGATTTTTTAGAGAATTAGTATCAGCTTGTGGTTTTATAATTGCGGTAATACTTGCATTTTTATTTAAAAATCCAGTATCAGCATTTTTATATTCTCATTTACCATTTTTTAAATTTGGTTCCTTACTTAAAGGTGCACCAGTATTAAATATTTTACTTTATGAAATAATTGCATTTTTAATTATGTTAGCAATCTTTATGATTATTGTAGAAATAATAAAATTTGTAACTAAATTAGTAGAATTTGTATTAAAATTAACTATTATTTTAGGTATACCATCTAAAATACTTGGAGCAGTAGTAGGTTTAGTAGAATTTTATATTATAACATTTATTATACTTTATGTTATGTCAATGCCAGTTAATTCATTTGATGCATTAAATTCATCTAAACTTAAAAATCCAATATTAACAAAAACACCAATATTATCACATTTTGTAGATAAAAGTGTAGAAATATTTGATGAATTTGAAGAATTAAAAGATAAGTATAGTGATACTACAAATGAGCAATTTAATAATGATACTGTTGATTTAATGCTTAAATATAACATAGTATCTAAAAAAACTATTGAAAAATTAGTTGAAGACAAAAAAATAGAAGTAGATAAAGAAATACTTGATAAATACGAGGAGGAATAAATATGGCTGTTATACATGGAAATGATAATAATTTTGAAGAATTAATAAAAGAAGGAATAGTAATAGTTGATATGTTTGCTACTTGGTGTGGACCTTGTAAAATGCTTGGACCTGTTGTTGAAGAACTATCAAATGAATATACAAATATTAAATTTGTTAAAATAGATGTTGATGAATGTGCTGATGTAGCTAAAAGATATGGTATTATGAGTATTCCAACATTAATTAAATTTGAAAATGGTCAAGAAATTGATAAAAAAATTGGTTTTATAAATAAAGAACAATTTAAAGAATGGTTAAAATAGAAATTACTTTCTATTTTTTTCTTTTAATGATAGAATATATGTGGTGATTTTATGAAAAAACTTATTTATCCAACAAGTTTAAATTTAATTGAAAAATCTATTGATTTAATAGATGGTTTTATTGTGGGTATAAATAGTTTAAGTGTAAATATACCATTAGTAATAGAAAAAGAAGAAATTACTAAATTTAATTATGATAAAGAAATATTTATTAGTTTGAATAAAAATATTTTTAATAGTGATATTGAAGATTTAAAAGATACATTATTATATTTAAAAGATAAAAAAATATCTGGTATTTTATTTTATGATTTAAGTGTATTAAAATTAGTAAATGAACTTAATATTAATATTCCACTTGTATGGTCACAAGAACATTTAACAACTAATTATTTAACATGTAATTATTATTATGAAAAAGGTTGTACATATGTTAATCTATCTAGTGAAATTACTTTAAAAGAAATAATTGATATTACTTCTAAAACAAAACTTTTGACAATTGTTCCTATTTTTGGTTATTTACCTATGTTTAATTCTAAAAGACATATAGTTAATAATTATTTAGATACTTTTAATTTAGATAAAAATTCAAATGTTCATTATATGTATAAAGAAAATAATTATTATCCTATATTAGATGATAAAAATGGTACTACAGCTTATAGTAGTAAAATCTTAAATGGTTTAGATGAAATAAATATATTATCTAAAAATAAAGTGGCTTATGTAACATATAATAGTTTTAATATTGATGATAATAAATTTTTAAAAGTACTTGAAGGAGAAAATCCTGATAACTTATTTAATAATACAGATAAAGGTTTCTTATATAAAGAAACTATATATAGGGTGAAGAAAAATGATAAAGAAAATTAAAAAGCCAGAACTTTTAGCTCCAGCAGGTGATCTTGAAAGACTTAAATATGCATTTATTTATGGAGCTGATGCTGTATATGTTGGTGGTCCAGAATATGGACTTAGGGCTAATGCTATTAATTTTACATATGATGAACTTAAAGAAGCTACTAATTTTGCTCATAATTTAAATAAAAAAATATATGTTACTATTAATATTGCTATGCATAATAGTGAAGTTGATGGTTTATATGATTATTTAAAGAAATTGGAAGAAATAGGTGTAGATGCTATAATAGCTAGTGATCCAGCTATTATAAAAATGGCACTTGATAAAACTAATATTCCAGTTCATATTTCAACACAACAATCAACACTTAATTATGAATCAGTTGCATACTGGAAAAATGAAGGAGCAACTCGTGTAGTACTTGGAAGAGAAACATCTAAAGATGATATTAAAATGATTAAAGAAAAAGTAGATATAGAACTTGAATGTTTTATTCATGGAGCTATGTGTGCATCATTAAGTGGTAGATGCGTTATGTCTAATTTTTTAACTGCTAGAGATGCAAATAGAGGTGGATGTAGTCAAATATGTCGTTGGGATTTTGATTTATTAGATAGTCAAATGAATGAATTAAAAGGAGATAAACCATTTACATTTTGTGCAAAAGATTTATCAATGCTTAAATATATTGGTGATATGATAGAACTTGGTATAGATTCTTTTAAAATAGAAGGAAGAATGCGTTCTATTTATTATGTTGCTACAGTTATAAACATTTATCGTAAGGCAATAGATGATTATTTTGATGGAAAATTTGAATATAATAAGGAGTATGAACATATACTTAGAAGGGTTGCTAATCGTGATGCTATACCACAATTCTTTAATGGAGAATATGGTAAAGAAGTGCAATATTATAATGGTCGTGAAGAAATATCTAATCAAGATTTTTTAGGAATAGTTTTATCATATAATCCTGAAACTAAACTTGCATTAATTGAACAACGTAATTATTTTAAAATAGGTGACGAAGTAGAATTTTTTGGACCAAATTTAGATACAACTAGTTACAAAATAGAAAAAATATATGATGAAAATATGGAAGAAATAGATATAGTAAGACATCCTAAACAATTAGTATATTTAAAATTAGATTTTGAAGTACAAAAGTATGACATGATTAGAATTAAAATTATGTGATTTATATTGACATTAATTTTGATTAGTGGTATTATTTAGAGGCTTAACAAATATGAGGTGAATTTAAATGGCTAATAAAAAAGAAGTTTTTTTAACACAATCTGGATTAGATGATTTAAAAAAAGAATTAGATCACTTAAAACTAGAGAAACGACCAGAAATTATAAATGCACTTAAAGATGCTAGAGCTCAAGGAGATTTAAGTGAGAATGCTGAATATGATGCTGCAAGAAATGAACAAGCAATTGTAGAAGGTAAAATAGCTGAACTTGAAGCTATGATTGAAAATGCAGTTATTATTAAAGAAGTTAATACTGATAAAGTTGCACTTGGAACTACAGTTAAATTAAAATATTTAGAAGATGGAGAAGTAGATGAATACGCAATTGTTGGTAGTAAAGAAGCAGATCCATTTGCTAATAAAATATCTAATGAATCTCC